>JAPUKX010000001.1 GCA_027295435.1 Planctomycetota bacterium
TGAACAGCACGAGGAAGACCAGGTCGAGCCAGGCGAAATACACCCAAACCATCGGGAGGTCGCCGAGGAAGAAGTGGCCGAGCACCGTCGTCGCGTAGGCCAGTTTGAACAGGACGCCCATCTTGATGATGTCGCGATTGCGAGCTGGGGCCTGGGCCACAAGCCAGAAGCCGATGCCGAAGACCGCCACCACCGCTGCCCCCCATTGCACATATCCATCGTGGTTGGGCAGCGTGATCTCGAGCAAGTTGTACGCCGGCTTGAAGAAAAGGAGAGCCCCAAGACCGAGAATGAGATCGTACAACGCGGCCACGATGAAGAAGGGTCTGATCCAGTTGGCGGTCATTTGGTGACTCCTTGTGTATTCGAGCCGTGGCGCTCCACCGGGCCCCGGCCGGCAGGCGGCGACTCAGCGCCTGATCGCGGGCTGCGCAGCATTCGTCCGGCGGCGATCGCCAGCAACACCACGCCGACGGCGAGGAGTGCTAGGGGGAAAGCGTCGGTGGTCTTGTAAACGCCGCCAAGGTGTTGCATGGTCTCGACCAGGCGTGGCTTGGCGGCGATCATCGGCGCCAGCCAGTGGTTGATCAGCAGCCAGAGAATGCCTACATCCACGCCCAGGACACCCCACAGCGTCAGTTGAAAGAAACCGCCGCCCCGGCCGAAGACCCGCAGCGCGCACTCCATCATCACGATCGCGGTCAACGCCAGCCCGAGGCTGATCAGGACACCAATGGGAACGACTCTGGCCAAAATCGAGGTCTGACCGCTCAACACGCACACCACCGCCAGGCCGATGATCCAGCCAAGGAAGCCGATGGTCATTCCGATGTATCCGGCGAGCTTGCCCTTCACGAAGTTGTCTCCATAGCAGTGGTGGGTGAAATGGCCCGATTGCCGCGGGGCGCCCGGCGTTCACTCAATCCGTAGTCAGTGGTTTACGCTCATCGAACCGCCACAGGCCGGCGGCGCGGGCCAGATGCGCCGGTCTCGCGTCTTGGACGACAAATCGATCAGCAACTGCCGTGACCATGCTCGCTAAAGGGTAGGTCGCTTCGGCGCGATCGTCAGCTTGTAGGGTCCGATTCGCGGACCGAGCTTCTATCCGGACACGGCAGGTGCGGGCCGGCGCAGCGGACCCTACTCCAGGCGCTTGCGATCGAGGATCTTGAAGTCGTAGAGCGATTGCAAATTGCTGGTCGACAGCTTCGGCAGATTATTGAAGCGTGCGACGATCGCGGCGGGATTGTCGACCGCGAGTGAGCCGAGCATCTGCCACTTGGCGCCTAAGAGCTCCGCCAAATTCGCCGTGGTGTTGCGGGCGTGACCAGCGGGGTACATCACCAACCCGCTGTCATAGATTTGCCCATCCGTCGTGGTGATGATGAGCGAGGTGGGGATGCCATCGGGGTACTTCGCATCGTACTGCGGCCCGCCGTGGGCGAAGGTGATCTTCTCCATGAGCAGGCGCGTGGAATGATCGAAGATCGCCTGCTCGGCGTAGTCGAACGGGCTGAGCATCAGCGCTTTCCAATACTCGTCAGTCGTGTAGTTGATTCCACCTCGGCTTGCCCGCTTCGCGCGCTCAATCGCTTTGCGCAGCGTCGTGGCGATGATGAAGACCATGGAGTGGTCGGCGGATTGGCGGGTCTGCGGGTCGCGCTTGGCCGGGTCGCCGATGATGCCAAAGGCCGGTTCGTAGGCGATGATTTTGATCGACGCGATCTTCTGCGGTCCTTCCAGGAGCCGGGGATGCTGCACGAGCAGGTCGAAAAGACCTTGCAGCGCCCCAGCCGATTGATGTTCGTACAGGCCAAGCTTGAAGTGCATGCCCATGACGGCGAAGTCGCCTCCGCTATGGGTCAGCACCAGGTCAAAGGGGCTGTCGCCATTAGTCGGCTCAAACTGACGCCAGATCGCTTCGGGGTTGCGGAAGATGTCAGCCGGCCCGACGAATCCTCGCATCGTCCGCTGCATCGTGAGCACGGCGACTTCGGTGCTGATCGCTGCGGAAGCGCCTTTGGAATCCGAGAGTTGGCTGCCGGACCGGATCGCCCGCCAAGGGATGTAGTGGGCGACAACCATGCCGATCGCCGATTCGATTTGCTGGGGTGTCGCGCCGAGCATGGCCCCGTAGGTCGCGGTCGACGCGATTGCCCCGTGCACGACATGATCGATTCTGTAGGACTTCAAGCTGAAGACCTCGGCAAGGCGACCGCGGATCTCATCCAGCAGCACCATGCCGCGCAGGGCATAGCCGCCGTCCTTACCGGCGAGTTGCGCCGCCGCGATGGCGACGGGGTAGAAGTCGTTGTGGCCGAACTCGCCGGCTGTGTGGCCAAGCTTGGGGTTGTAGCCGAAGTTCGTGCCGTTGGCGTCCCACTCCCGCACTGCCGCACAGTTGGCGACGATCGCCTTCTCCAGCGCTACCCGCTTCGCGGAGCCGAAGATCGGAACACCGTCAGGCCGTTCATACTCCAGCGCTTCATTGCGCAGGACGGTCGGCGCGTTCGTGGCCAGCGCGATGGCCGAGATCCCGCAGATCACACTATCGGTGAAGAACATCACCGTGCGATTCAACACGGCTTCGTCCGGCTCACCAATGGAGCCATTCATGAAGTTGATCGCGAACTCACCGATCCCCAGCGCTTGATTGGAATCGCGCGCAAGGGTGGTGCTCGTGCCGGTGAACGGTATCGTCATCGCGCCGAGAGTGTAGTCCGACGGATTCTTCCTCGCTTGTGAAAGGACGACCGCCTGCTTATGACGCGGATACTCTGATCACTCTGCCCCGGCAGCTTTGACGTGGCGCAAGACGTGATCGACCTCGGCGGCTGAGCCCATGATCACGGGCGTGCGCTCGTGCAGTCCAGTTGGCTGGATGTCCAAAATGCGCTGCGTGCCGGCGACGGCTTTGCCGCCCGCCTGTTCCACGATCATCGCCATCGGGTTGGCCTCGTACATCAGTCGGAGCTTCCCTTGCGGATGCGCCTTTGTCGGCGGATACATGAACACGCCGCCCTGGACCAGGATGCGATGGATATCGGCCACCATGGTCCCGATGTATCGGCTGGAGTATCTCTGCCCGTGGACCCAGTCCAGGTAGCGTTGATATCCGGCTGGGAAATCGGCACGATACGCCTCGTTGATCGAATAGCTCTTGGCTGACTCGGGAACGCGCAAGTTCTCTTGAACCAGAATAAACGCGCCGACGGCGGGATCGAGCACGAACAGATTCACCCCGTGGCCGGTGGTGAGCACGAACACACACGATGAGCCGTAGAGCATGTACCCAGCGGCGATCTGTTTCGTGCCCGGCTGCAGGATCGATATTTCAATGGGGTCGGCTTGGGTGTCGTGGCGGAGAATGCTGAAGATTGTTCCCACGCTCACGCACGCATCAAGGTTCGAGGAGCCGTCCAACGGATCGAACAGGACGCAGTACGGACGATCCACCTTGGTCTGAAGGATGATCGGCTGTTCGTTTTCTTCTGAGGCGAGCACGGCCACGCCGGCTCGGGTCCCCAGGGCCCGCAGCAGCGTTTCGTTGGCGATCACGTCGAGCTTCTGCTGCGTGTCCCCGGTAATGTTCTTCGAGCCCAGCGTGCCCAGGACATCTTCAATGCGGGCCCGGCGGATCTTGCTGGCGATGATCTTCGCCGAAAGCGTCATCGCCGCGAGGATCCACGAGAAGGCGCCCGTGGCCCCGGGATGGCGAGTCTCCTCGGAAAGGATGTGGCTTTCCAGGGTCGTCAGGTTGTCCGCGGCAGGTTCCAGGTCGGTCATGGCGGAATCACTGATCGGGGTCGGCGGCGGCGCTCAAGCCTCGGCTCGTTGGTTCATCTCCCGACGGCGCCGCCCGCAGTGTCCGCAACGGGCGGCTACGATGTCATCGCTCAAGCGACGCACATGAGCGGTGGGACGCAATGCCTGCGATTGTAGCGGACTCAGGCTGCCCGCTGTTTGCGTTGGGTTGCGCTGAGCCCGGATAAGATTATGCCTCCCGAATCAATTGTGGAGCGATTCGCCATGATCCAACCAGTCATTCTTGCCGCGAAGCGGACGCCGGTGGGCCGGTTCCTTGGGGGGCTGAGCCGCACGCCGGCGCCTCAGCTTGGGGCGTACGCGATTCAGGCCGTGCTCGAAGAGGTCCCCGCGGCCAAGGATCACGTCGATGAGGCCATCTTTGGCTGCGCGCTGCAAGCCGGGGTCGGTCAGAATCCCGCCCGGCAAGCCGGGCTCAAAGCGGGGCTGCCCGATACGCTCAACGCTCAGACGATCAATAAGGTGTGCGGGTCCGGCCTCCAGTCCGTCATGCTCGCCGCCCAGTCGATCAAGGCCGGCGACAACCAACTCGTCCTGGCCGGGGGATTTGAGAATATGTCGCTGGCGCCTCACATGGACTACCTCCGCACGGGGGTGAAGTTCGGTGATAGCAAGATGATCGACCACATGGCCCACGACGGCCTGTCGTGCCCGTTTGAAGGCTGGGCCATGGGCTGCGCTGCGGATTACATTGCCCACAAGCACGGCATCTCACGCGAAGAGCAGGACCGCTTTGCTGCGCAATCGCATCACCGTGCCGCCGAAGCGACCGGCAAGTGCTTCTTCAAGCCGGAGATCGTGTCGCTCGCTGCCGAGCAGCTCAAACAGAAGCAGGGCGTGGAGAACGATGAGGGCATTCGTGCCGACTCCAGCGTCGAGAAGCTGGCGAAGCTCAAGTCCGTGTTCGACGCCGACGGCACCGTCACCGCGGGCAACGCTTCTCAGATCTCCGATGGCGCCGCCGCGCTCATCGTTGCTTCGCCGGCCAAGGCCGAGGAAATCGCCGCTGACCCGATCGCGTGGATCGTGGATTACCACACCGCCGGCGTCGCCCCGAAGGACATCTTCGACGCGCCCGCCAAAGGCCTCAAAGCGCTGCTGGCGCGCAACAAGCTGACGATTGACGATATCGATCTCTTTGAGCTCAACGAAGCGTTCGCCGCCCAGGTGCTGGCGAACATCAACGAGATCGACCTCCCCGAGGCCAAGCTCAACATTTGTGGCGGGGCGATCGCACTCGGTCATCCAATCGGGGCTTCCGGGGCCCGCGTCCTTACGACCCTGCTGCACCAGATGATCCGCACGGGAGCCCGGCGCGGCATTGCGAGTCTCTGCCTCGGCGGCGGCAACGCCGTCTCCATGCTCGTGGAGAGATAACATTTGGCGCCTCCCTTGTGGGCGATGTTGGCGTCGATCTTTACGCCGCCCAAATGCGGTGGTAGTTCTCTCACAACGTGGCTGAGCGCTGCTTGGCGCGTTGGGGCGCATCGGGTCTACTGCCCCAATGGAAAGGCGCCTGCTTGAGCCGGGCTATCGCTTTCGGCCGGCCAGACCGAGCCGGTTCTGGCAGTGGGCGCTGACTCCGCTGCGTCGCCGCGTGTATCGGCGCAGGTACCTGGTGCGAGACGTTCAGCTGCGCGGAGAGAAGCATGTGCGCTGGGCGCTGGCCCAAGGCGGTGGGGCGATGATTACGATCAATCATCCTGCCCACGGCGACCCGTTCATCATCTTCGAGGCGATGCATCGCCTCGGTGTGCCGTGTTGTTATCTCGCGGCGTGGCAGGTCTTCAAGGGTTGGTTCGGCTTGAAGGGGTGGGCGTTTCAGCGGCTCGGGGCGTTCAGCATTGACCGCGAGGGGACCGACTTGCGGGCGTTTCGCACCGCCGTCGATGTGCTTGCCCAGGGAAATCGATCGCTGGTCATCTTTCCCGAGGGCGAGGTATACCACCTCAACGACCGCGTGACCCCCTTGCGAGAAGGGGCGGCGATGATCGCGCTGGCCGCGGCCCGGCGGCGCAGCCGCAGTGGCGGCTCCGCGCTGCACATCCTGCCCTGTGCGCTCAAGTACTTCTATCTCGACGATCCGACACCGCAGTTGCAGTCCGTGATGACCCGGTTGGAGCAGCGGTTGTACTGGCGGCCGCAGGTTGATCGTCCGCTGCTGGAGCGCATCTACCGTTACGCGGAAGCAATCCTGGGGTTGAAGGAGTTGGAATACCTAAACGAGTTCGGCAAGGGGTCGCTGCCGAAGCGCATCAGCCGGCTGACTGAGCACATCCTTTCGCAGATAGAGCAGCGCCGTCTCGGCCGGGTGGGCGACCAAACGATCCCCGCACGTGTAAAGCAGTTGCGGCGTCACATCCTCCGCGAGTGTGGCGCCGATGAGCCCCAAGGCGACGATGCGGCAGCGGTCGGTGAGAACCCCGCGGGTGCCGAGTTGTCGCTGGAGGCGATCACGGCTGCGAAGCGCGATCTGGAGGACCTGAATCTGGTGACCCAGCTATTCAGCTATCCCGGCGATTACGTGACCCAGCAGCCGTCCATCGAGCGAATGACCGAGACGCTCGACAAGTTCGAGGAGGATGCGCTGGGAGCCCACGAAGCAGGCGCGCGAGCGGTTCGGCGGGCGGTCGTCAGCTTCGCCCCGACGATCGACGTCACAGCCCACCTCGCCGACGCGAAGGGCTCCGCCCGGGGCGCCGCCGGGACCCTGACCGCCCTCATCGAGCAACGCATCCAGGAGCAGCTCGATCAGATCGGCCAGCCACAACCGACGACGTGAACCTGCCAGATGCAGGACCATCGCCGCGGCGCGATCCCGCCTACACACGGCTATCATCCAGAACGTTGTTGGCTGGCCGGACAGGGGCGATCATTCATGCCGCGGGTCGAGCAGACGGAGCCGAAGACTGGCCGGGAGGAGAATCTCGGCGGGATGCGGTGCGTCGATACTTCGGGCAACCCCCGCATTCCCGTTTTGATGGAAATGGTGGGGGCGCTCAGCCGGGCGGTCGAGCCACAGGAGGTGCTGCAGGTCTTTTCCGCTCGTGGTGAGCAGTTGTACGGGCCACGCGGGTATATATCACTCTCCACCCGCGGGGTGGCGCCTGGCGAATACAAGATCACTCGTTTCGTTCACCACCACGAGCCCTTCGACCTGGCGTCGGGCGAGCCGTGGCGGCAGTGGCACGATCTACCCGTGCAGACCGGGGGTTTCCTGGGCCAGCTGATCCGCTCCGCATACCCCGAGCTGATTCATCATCTCGCCATTGCCAAGGATCCGATCGTCGGTGACGCCCTGGCCGGGTATGGCTCGCTGATGGCAATTCCCCTGTTTGATGACGGCGAGCCGCTGAACTGGGCGATCTTCCTGCGCACCGATCCCGAAGGCTTCAGCGTGGAGGACCTGGAGCACGCGATCCTGCGCGCTAACTTGGTGGGCACGGCGGTCAAGAACGTACTCATTGCCAAGGAGCTCCGCGAGGCGAATGGAAAGATCCGCGCCGAGGTCGAGCGCGTCGCGGCCATCCAGCGAGCGCTGCTGCCCCATCCGATCCCCGACATCCCCGGACTGACGATTGCAGCCAGCTATAAGACGTTCGACCAGGCCGGCGGTGACCACTACGACTTCCGTCCGCTGCGATCCAGCTCAGACGGCTCGGGGGCCGATCCGAACGGTCCGTGGCTGATGCTGATTGCCGATGCCTCCGGTCATGGCCCAGCGGCTGCGGTCGTGATGGCCATGCTCCACGCGATTCTGCACGCCTACCCCCGCGACCCGGACGGACCCGCCGAGCTGCTCGAGCACGCCAACCGGCACCTGGCCGCCAAGCGAATCCAGAATTCCTTCGTCACGGCGTACCTGGCTGTGTATGACCCGCCTCGGAGGCGCTGGACCTATGCCCGGGCTGGGCACAACCCCCCGCTTCTCAAGAAGCCGGGCGTCGGCGGCTCGGTTCAGCGGCTTGATGCCGTCGGCGGCGTTCCGCTGGGTGTGCTCGATCGGGTCACTTATGAGGAAGCGACCGTCGATCTTGAGCCCGGCCAGACGGTCGTGATGTACACGGACGGAATAATCGAGGCTCGGGGTCCGGACGGCGCTATGTTCGGTGTGGCGGGAATCGAGCGGGCGCTCGAAGCGTGTACCGGTGAGCCCGCTTGTGTGGTGCAGTCGCTCGCCGATCCGCTGTCGCGACACCAGGCGGGTGTTCGCCCGACTGACGATCAGACGATCGTGGCGATCGGCGTCGAACCGGCGGAGGCAGACGCCTCCATTGATCGTGACGCGCAGTAGCATGCGTTGTTCACGCGGTGTTTGCGCTCGATCCACCCGGCGAGGCCTTAGCCGGCCGCATAATACTCCAGCGCCTCCTTCAATCCATCTTTGAGTTCGACCACCGGCTTATAACCCAGCAGTCTGGCTGCGGCTTCGATGCTCGCCCGGCTGTGCATCACTTCGCCGACACGTGACGGCCCCAGCTCGTAGCTCGGTTCGACGCCGAGGATCTGGGCCATCATTTCGATCAGTTGAAGCAGGCTGCAGCTCGTGCCGCAGGCGATGTTGACCGCCTCGCCGTGTAGTGGTTTGGTTGAGGCGCCGGCAAGAAGGTTTGCCTGCACCGCGTTGGCGACATGGGTGAAATCGCGCGTCTGGGTGCCGTCGCCGTAGATCGTCGGCTTCTCTCCTTTCAGCAGGGCTTCGGCGAAGCGAGGGATGACCGCCGCGTAGGGGGAGTCCGGCCGCTGACGCGGTCCGAAGATGTTGAAGTATCGAAGGCTGATGCACGAGAGTCCGTGGCAGTGGGCGAAGGCCCGAAGCATCAGCTCGCCGGCACCTTTCGCGGCGGCATAGGGTGACGTCGGCTGTGGGGTCATGGTCTCCACGACAGGGCCCCGGCCCCGGTCGCCGTAGATGCTGCTGGAGGAGGCGTAGATGACGCGCTTCGTCCCGGCCGCTCGGGCTGCTTCCAGCACTTGCATCGTGCCGGTCGCGTTGACTTGATGGTAGTGATCGGGCTGCTCGACACTCCCCGGCACCGAGGTCAGCGCCGCCAGATGGAAGATCAACTCGGCCCCGTCGACGGCCTCGGCAAGGGCCTGGGAGTCAAGGATCGAGCCCTGCACCAACCGAACCCGCCCGGGCGCTGTCGGCAGGTTCTGCGATGACCCGGCAGTGAGGTCGTCAATGACCGACACTTCCGCCCCGAACTTGACCAGCGCCGCGACCAGATGCGAACCGATAAAGCCCGCTCCGCCGGTCACACAGACTCGACGCCCCTGATACGCGTTTTCAAGATCCGCAGACATTGAGAACAGCCGGGACGCTACGTGTCCCGAGTCCGGCGGGCGTAGTCCGCCGGGTATTGTCGCGCACCGCTATCGGTTGGCCTGTCGATCGGTGGACGAACACGGGACTGGCACCTCCCCTACTTTTCGATATCGTCGGCGGATGCTGCCTGCGGCGGGGATGCTTCTTCCGGCGGCGCTTGCGCCTCGACGGGTTGCGGTGCGTAGTGAGGCGGCGGCGGCCGGTTGCCGGTTCGCCACAGCCGGGTGCCGGCAAACTCATAGCCGCGAACCAGGTCCCGCCGAAATGAGATCGTGACGAAGTCGTAGTAGCCGTCGGCCCGTGGATAGACCAGATCAACCTTCGCATCCGACCAGCGCAGGGTCACCTTCGTGACGTGATAGGCAGTTTCGCCTACCTCCAGCATCGGCCGGCCGGCCCCGAGGCGCGCGATGACTTCGTCGTAGACCGCCGCCGGTGTGCCCGGCGGAAGGTTGATCGCGAACGCATCATCATCACCGTAGCGGTCCCGAGCGAAGCGGATCGCTCTCGTCATCAGGGCGGGTACCGGCTTGGGCGCCGCTTCGCCCAGTTCGGTTGAATCCCCAGGAGGCGGGTAGGTCACCGAGCCGGCACACGCGCTCAAGCAGCCCATTCCAAACCCCAGTAGCAGCACGGCAGATATGGCGGTCTTCATTGGGCCGATCCTTCGTGGAAAACGTCAACGGCGAAGTGTACCACGTTGTCGGCAAGATCGCGCAAGGCGGATGACGCCGTTTTCCTATACCTTGGGGGAGGTCGCGGTATCCGGCGGCCATGCGGAGGATCGCGGGGCAGCGGTATGACTGGTCGAATCCTCGTCGGGATCACCGGGGCCAGCGGGGCGACGTACGCCCGGCGGGTCATGGAGCAGCTGGCCGAGGCCCAAATCGAGATCCACCTGACCGTTTCGCCCCTCGGCAAGCGGCTGCTGTTTGATGAGTTGGGCCTCAAGCGCGTCGATGCCGATGCGCTGACCGCCGGCCGAGGCGGGCTGGTCACCATCTACAACGACAAAGACGTTGGGGCGGCGATCGCTTCCGGTTCGTTTCTAC
>JAPUKX010000010.1 GCA_027295435.1 Planctomycetota bacterium
TGCCCGCAAGAGTGATGAAGATTACTTCCTGGCCGGGCGGTCGCTGGGTCCCTGGCTGGCGGCGCTGTCGGCGTCGGCGTCGAGCGAGTCCGGGTGGGTGACGCTGGGGCTGGTCGGCTGGGCATTCATCTCAGGCGTTTCCGCGTACTGGATCATTCCGGGTTGCCTTGTGGGATTCCTGTTCAACTGGCTGGTCATCGCAGGGCGGCTGCGTACACGTGCCGAGGCGATTGGGGCGCTGACACTGCCGGACTTGTTCGCGTTCAGCTTCAAGGAACGTTTTCCGATTCTGAGGTTGTTATGCGTCTTGGTCATCCTCGTCGCGATGATGCTTTATGTGGCCGCGCAATTCGCCGCAGCCGGGAAAGCTTTCGCCGCCAGCTTTGACGGGATTCAGTATCGCACCGGCGTGCTCATCGGCGCGGCCATCGTGTTGACCTACACCGTCATCGGAGGTTTCCGAGCGGCGTGCTGGACCGATTTCGTTCAGGCGCTGGTCATGGTCGGCACGCTCGTCGTCTTTCCCCTCTATCTATTGCTGAGCCAAGGCGGATACGGCTTCATCGCCGACACACTCATCGAAGTTGACCCGTCGTTGATGAAGTTCACTCCCGACAAGGCCGGCCTTGCCATGGTCGGCTTTCTTCTGGGGTCAGGTGCGTTAGGCATCAACTTCGGCTATCCGGGCCAGCCACATGTTCTGGTCAGGTTCATGGCGTTACGCGACCCGCGAGAAGCGAAGATCGCCGGAGCGATCGCAGCAGTCTGGGCCACCTGCGTGTTTTGGGGAGCGGTCACCGTCGGTCTGATGGTTCGTGCGATCACGGAAGGCGGCAGTGAGTGGACGTTGGGTCTGGTTAGCGACCTGGCCAGCGGCGCCTCCGACGCCGGCGAGACCGGACTGGTCTTGGCGGCGATCAACATGATTCCCGGCGCGCTGTCGGGCATGGTGCTGGCCGCAGTGCTCGCGGCCATCTGCTCTACCGCCGACAGCCAGCTTGTCGTCGCCGCAAGCTCCGGCGCGAACGACATCTACTCTCGGCTGATCGAGAAGACCTCCAAACCGGCACACATGGTGATCAATCGCCTCGTCGTATTCGCACTGGGCGCCGGGGCGGTCCTCTTGGTCATCGATGAGCGGATCCACATCTTCAGGTTCGTGCTGACCTACGGCTGGGCGGTGCTCGGGGCCTCATTTGGGCCGCAGCTCATTTTGTTGCTGCTGTGGAAGCGAGCGTCGTATGCGGGATGTGTTGCCGGGATGATCGCCGGCTTCGGCCTCGCCCTGGCATGGCCGGCGCTGTACGACCCCGTAGAGCACGGCGGAATCGAGATCTATAACCTGCCGCTGGCGTTCACGGTGGCGCTACTCATCAATATCATCGTGAGCCTGTTCACCGGCTCTTCGACGGGGCCTCAACCCTGCGTTGAGGCCGCTCCTTCAGCACGCGGGTGAACTGGACCAGGTAATCGCCAGTGGCGAGAACGCTGACACCAATTGTCCCGGCGATGGCGATCGGCACCAGCACCGGCCAGATCAATGCGATCAGAATCAAGGCGAACTGAGCGAACGTGGTCACCTTGCCCAGCGGCCGAGGGCGCATCTGCCTGAAGGTCGGCCAGTCCTGTTGGACAGCCGCGTAGGCAGCAACGAAGGCGACGGCGAAATCGCGAGCCAGCACCATCGCAGCCTGCCAAAGCTGCAACTGCCCTTCCCAGGTCAGCGTGGCGATCACCATGAACACAAAGAGCTTGTCTGCGAAGGCGTCGAGCAGACCACCCAGCGTGGTGGTCACCGCGTACCGCCGTGCAATCTGGCCGTCGATCCAGTCGCTGGCCCCTCCCGCGACCACCACGGCCACCCGGACGCCGGGCCACGCCGCAGGTGTGAACGGGAAGATCACGGCCAGCCCAATCCGCAGGATTGAAAGCAGGTTTGGAACCACTGCAACCAGTCGGGATGTTGCCACTACTTCCGGCACGACGGCACCTTACTCTGCCCAACGCCGCGAGCAAACCGCTCACTCGCCCCCAGGCAACCTGATAGGCTGGCCGGACGTGCCCGACGACACGCTCAGGGTGGCCCTGGTCAGCGACATATTTTTCGCGGCCGACGGCGAGCAGCGACTGCGCGACCGGCTCGGTAAAGCGAAGTCCCTGGGCGCCCAACTGGCAGTTCTGCCCGAGTTGCCGGTGCATCCGTGGTCGCCCGCGTCAAAGGCAGCGCGGCCCCAGGACGCTGAGCCGCCTGATGGCCCGCAATCCCAAATGCAGGCGAAGGCCGCCCGAGACATCGGCCTTGCCGTGCTCGGCGGGGCGATCATCTACGATCCGGCCTCGGGGAAGCGCACCAACACCGCGATGGTCTTCGACGCAGACGGAACGCTGATTGCCACGTACGCCAAACTGCACATTCCCCATGAGCCGGGGTTCTGGGAGGCCAATCATTACCAGCCAGGCGATGACCCGCCATCGGTCATTCGCAACCTCGCCATGCCGCTTGGGATTCAGATTTGTTCTGATATCAATCGACCCGCCGGCAGTCACATCCTGTCGGCACAGGGTGCAGAGGCGATCATCGTGCCGCGCGCGAGCGAAGAAGCTACCTACGAGCACTGGCGCATCGTATTTCAGGCCACCGCGATGACCGCAGCAGCATACGTGTTGTCGGTGAACCGCCCGGGCCCTGAGCACGGTGTGCCAATCGGCGGGCCGTCTATCGCCGTCGGGCCACACGGGGACATTCTCCTGGAGACAGTTGATCCGGTTGCTCTGATAACCCTGGACCGTAACAGTGTGCGCCAAGCGCGGCGCGCCTATCCGGGCTACCTGCCGGTGCGGGCAAGTCTGTATGCCGAGGCATGGGCAGAGGTCGCCCGCGGTCAGGATAAAC
>JAPUKX010000100.1 GCA_027295435.1 Planctomycetota bacterium
CACAGCGATCGCCGCAACGGCGATGACCTCCACACCACACCTGCGGCGGTCCTGCGAACTGTGATCCCCATCGATCGGGTTCTGCCGCCGCCCAGCCCGCTCCTCGATGAATCCGGTGAGGGCGCGGACCTTGACCAAGGGCAGGACTCCACAGGAGAGGGGGTTGATTCGCCGGGCGATGACCGCGGCGGCGCGCCGGGCGGTTTTCGCGGCGGCGGCCGAAGCCGCGGCGGTAGCCCTGGGGCCGCACAAGGCAGCACAATCGGGAAGGATCGATGATGCGCCGGACCACATCGTGGCGTCGCCGGGGCTCTGTGGTGCTCATCGTGATGTGGGCACTCGCCATTGCCGCGCTTCTCGTGAGCTCTGTTCAACTGTTCGGGTATCGACAGGCCATGCTGGGGCGCGAAGCGCTGGGTCGAGTCCAGGCGCGGTGGGCCGCGCGAGGGGGGGTGGAATACACCATCGCCGTGATGGCCGCGCACACCCAAGACCCCGTCCCCGACGATGCGTTCGCGATGGTCCGCGAGATGGAAGAGATCTCCGTTGGCGGTCTGATCAACGCCACCTATGCCATCCATCACCACGCCGACGGTCGGGATTGGGCCGGCCCGATGGATGAGCACTCGAAGATCAACATCAACTCGAGCATCACCAACGCCAACATACTCCTATTGCTTACAGACATCACGCCGGACGTGGTCGACGCGATTCTGGACTGGATCGACGAGGACGACGAGGTGCGAGAGCAAGGTGCGGAGCGCGACTACTACCTCAGCCTGGAGGCACCCTACCTACCCCGCAACGGGCCGATGCGCACGATTGCTGAGCTCGAACTCATCGCCGGTATCTGGCCGGAGCACGTGCGCGGCGAGGACTGGAACCTCAATAATCAGGTCGATCCCAACGAGGATGACGGCGACCTTACCTGGCCGATCGACGAACCGAACCACCAGCTCGAGGCCGGTTGGTCCGCCATCCTGACAGCCTACTCGGTCCAAGGGCCGCTGGGCGCATCGGGGCTGCCACGAATCTATCTCGCCGAAGCCGATCCACTAGAGCTTCAAGACCGCCTCAATATAGATGAAGAACAGGCCACGGCATTGATCAACTACGCAGCCTCGAACACCACGACCGGGCTCGAGCAGCTGCTGACCCTGCAGGTCCAGCAGGAACTGGCATCCGACAGGTCCGCCAATCGCCGCGGCTCCACCGCTCCAACGCCGGGATCACCGACACTTTCGCTCACGCGCGACCATCTTCGAGCCGTGTTGGCTGAGACCACGCTCGAAAACGTGACTACACGCGCGCCTGGCAGATTGAATATCAACACCGTTTCAGAGCAACTGCTTCGTCAACTGCTGGTCACCAGAGAGTACCTCGCCGACGAGATTGTGTATATGCGCAACACCCGGCTGCAAGGGATCGCGAGCCTCGTCGATCTGCTGGACATTCCCGCTTTCCGGGAAGAAACGGGCACCCTGGAGTACCTCGGCCGCATCATGGGCACCCGCAGCAATGTATACAGCATCTGCTCGCAAGGTCGATCCCAGTCCGGCGGCGTGGAAGTTGAAATTATCGTCGTGGTCGATCGTTCTACCCTGCCGATTCGAATTCTCGAGTACCGAGAACTATGACCAAGGCACCCAAGGGACAATCCGCCGCACGCGCCGTGGCCGTGTTGCACTGCGCGGCCGGCAAGTGGCGTGGGGTGATCGCCACAACTTCCGACGACCGACCCACCATCCTCGCCTGGCGGAAATTCGAGGCCGACCAGAACGAACATATCGATCAATGGCTCGATAAGCACCAGGTAGGGCGGGTTATCGGCGTGCTTCCGGCGGCGGCGGTCATCTGCCGAACGTGCCCTCTGCCGGATGCTCAACCCGAGCAGCTGAAACAGGCTTTGCGATTGCAGGCCGAAGCACACATGGGCGGCACCGTCCCCCCCCATCGGCAGGCCACGGCCATACTTCCTGTCGCCGAGGGTGAGACGAGCCGCACCGGCATCATTGTCGCCTGGCCTGAGGCAGCCCGCGCGCCGCTTCCCCCAACCCGCCGTCGGATCACCTTTGCCCCGGACATCGCGGCCTTGGCGGCTCTGCTGAACGGCAAGCGCCCGACCGAGCCGCTGCTATGGATCGACCGCCACGATGGATCGGTGGCGCTGGCGATCAGTCATGCCAACGGCGCGATCCTTCGGGCCGCGCGCGACAACGCCAAGAGTCCGCAGAGATGGCAAGAGAATGTGGGCCGCGTAATCGCCGAAACCGCGCTGAGCGTCGGGCACACCCCTGTGTTTATCAAATCGCTCGTTGACGCCTTCGCCGCCACAACCGCCGGCCTGGACCACAACGCGGCGGCACTGATCGTGGCGCCCCCGATCATCGACAGCGCCTGCGCGCGGGTCAAAGGCGGCCCCGATTGGGTCGGGAGTGATCCGGCCTGGTGGCGGGACTACGGCATCGCCCTCGGCGCGGTGCTGGCCAGCACCAATCAACTTGCACCGCTCACACAGCTGCGCTACGCGGTGCCGGTCGAATCGCCGTCGCCCGCCCGCAGACTTCTCGACGCTCTGTCAAATCCGAGCGCCGCAGTCAAGACCGTCACCGTTTGCCTGCTCATCGCGATTCTCTTCCCGTTCCTGGTCGGCGGACTGCGCCTCGGAATCCTCAAGGCCAAGCATTCCAGTCTGCAATCGCACCTGACCCAGACGCGGGAAGTCCAAACGCGGCTGGCCATGTACGGCGAGTTGCAGGACAGAGCGTGGCCGATGACCAAGCTGCTTTCGGACATCGCGTGCAACACGCCCCAGGGCATTGACCTGGATCAAATTCGAATCAGGTTCGGCGAGCGCATATCGCTCAGCGGCCGAGTCAAACCTCACGACGATCATTCCGCTCAGGAAGTCGTCGCGCTGATGCAGGAAAACCTCCGCAACTCGGGCATCGTCAAGGAGATCCACCTGAACTGGGGCGACCGCGACAACTTCGGCGCTTACGAGTTCACCCTCTCGGCGAAGGTTGCTGGGGCGTATCACCGCTATGAGTATCCTGCCGAGCTGGATTACGGTCAGCGGACGCTGGGTGACCGCCTGTATCCGCCGGCATCACAGCAGCAGGAGAACGCGGAAGTCTCTGCGCCAGACGAGCTTGCGTCGGGTGATCAGCTGCCTGACAACTCACCGGCATCCAGCGAGGCTCCCGCCCAGCCAGAGACGGCTAAGGCCGAGATCCCTGATGATCTGGCCGAGACCGTTGATCTCACCCGGCCGGTACCCCTGCCTTCATACCGCTCGGGCTTCCCCGGGCCAACGGCGGCCCGCCGGAGCCATGGTGATCGCTCGGGGGGCGGGGCGTCACTTCCTCCCTCCCAGAACATCCCCGAACCTCTGACGGACCGGCAGATCGAAGTCATGGCCTTACCGGAAGCGCAGGAATCCTGGGCCCGCGTCGCCCACGCATTACGCCGCGGTAGCCTCGATATGGACACGCGCCTCCGGCTCCAAGAAGAGTTCCGCGTTCTTCGAGATCATATGAGGACGCTGAAGACCCCATGAGCCCCCCTCCATGACCAAGACCCAGACAATCTGGAATCGATTCAGGCAGCTTCCTCGGGCCGTGCAATGGGCCAGCCTGGCCGCGATCGGCATCGGCTTCTTCTTGCTGTATGACGAGCACGTGCGCCCGATCACGACGACCTGGCATGACCATGCCGACGAAATGCTCAAAGAGGTGGGCGAAGCGGCCAGGAGCGAGAACCGATCGAGGCAGCTGCGAACGATGCGCGAGCCGATCCTGGGTCTCGGCGCCGTCGAGACGCCGAGCAACGAAGCCCAAGGCAGCAACGCTCTCAACGACGCCGTCAACGAGGTGCTGAAGCGGCATAACGTCACCAGG
>JAPUKX010000101.1 GCA_027295435.1 Planctomycetota bacterium
GCGGGAACCTCAAAGTCGCCCAGATCACGCAGGTCAGCCGACGCCAAGACCAGCGGAAAACCGGGCTCATTGCGTACAAGAAGCGTCAGTCGTGATCGAAAGACCGCGATGCCGTCCTTGACCTGACTGTAGTACACCCCCGTGAACTTGTACTCGCCGGTGGCGGGCTCGTACATGATCGGCTGGAGGTGATGCCCATCGGGGAAGGGCCCCCTGGGCGCCAGTTGGGCAGGGTCCACCCCGAACATCGCCACGTGGTTGAGGCGGAACTGTTCAGCGCTGTCTACGGCGCTTGCGCCGTGGGAGAACGCGGCTCCGTACACGCGACTGATCCTGCCCGCCCATTCGTAGAGGGCCGTGTCCGGGTGCGATTCAAGGAACTGCCCGACGAGCTGCGCGCGGGTGTTCGGCGAGTCGCCGGGGCTCTCCAGCACGGGATCAGACCACGACGGCGCCGGAGCGCCCACCAAGAGAATCCCTGCCATCCCGACGGCCCCAACCAGCGTTGTGCGTACCATGGATCGACCCTTCCTTTATTCGTTCCAGTTCGTCCGGGCTATGACCCCCGGGCGCAGACTGAAGCACCTCAGTCCGCCGCGTCTGTGATCACCATCTATACTACCGGCGAATCTCCGCCACGCAAGGCCAATCGACGCAAAAACGCCGCACGACCGCGCCCTGAGACGCGGGCCGTCGGCAACCCGGGGCTTACCGCCTCATGCTGCCGCCCTTGGGCAACCTTGCCATATTCTGATCTGCTATGCCATGGCCGCCAAGACCAAGCGAACCCCGAACAGACCGACGATCGAGAACCGGCGGGCCAGGTACAACTTCTTCATCGACGATACGCTCGAATGCGGTATCAAGCTCACCGGCACGGAGATCAAGTCCGTCCGCAACGGCCGGGTGAGCCTCGCCGAAGGGTATGTACGGGCGACCGAAAGCCCCCCGGCCCTGGCGCTGCACGGCGTGCATATCGCGGAATATCCGCCGGCGGGCAAGCATCTTCAACACGACCCGACGCGCGTCCGCACGCTGCTGGCCCATCGACGGGAGATCCGCAAGCTCGCGGACAAGACAAGCCAGAAGGGCTATACCATTGTGCCGCTCAAGATGTACCTTGTCCGCGGCCGGGCCAAGCTGCTGATCGGCCTTGGTCAGGGCAAGCGCCGCCACGACAAGAGACACGAGTTGGCCAAACGCCAGGCCGATCGCGAGATCAGCCGAGCGATGTCACGCTCCCGCCGGTGAAGCGGTCGCCGTGATCTTCCAGAACGCAACGTTCAAGGGCCAGCGATTCGCCGCAGAATCTCGCAATGCAATCCTCGATCGGTTCGGGTTGTGATTCGCCGCCGAGTCGGACGACCCGGACCTTCTTGTGAGGCGGCGACAATTCGGCTATCGGCGGCGACGACGGCGCGGCCCGACCATCCCGGCAATCCCGATGAACACAATGGATCCCGGCGCTGGAATGAGCACGCTGGTTCCCGCATAGTCGCCCGCATCGGTCGGCTGCAAGAAGGACCCGATGGTTGCGGTGTAGTCGACGATACCATCCTCCTTACCCCCGAGCGCTGGGAGGCTGATGACGCCAAGCGGGACAGCGCCCCAGATGCTGAACGGGCCGAACTCGACGGGAACGGTTGCCACCACGGACATGTCCGCCGCGTCAACGACTGCCACCTGGCCGGGATTCGGAAGGTCGAAGAGGGTAATCAGAAAATCAACGCCGAGCTTGAGACTCTCAAAGGGCGGAGACCACATGTTCTGAATCGGGGGCACCCCCGAACCGGAACTCTGGTCGACATCCAAGTCGATTAGACCGAACAAGGCGTTGGGCGCCCCCGACGATGCCGGCTGGATCGGCGTGAAGAAGGTGACCTCGAAATACAAGAAGTTGGCGTCATAGACCAGCGCCACCGTATCAATATCCAGCAGCGGCCCGGGCTTTCCGAAGACTGCAACAGCATCGCCTTGGGGATCGAAGATGAAGTCCGCGTGGGTGGCCTCGACCCCAACCGACAGCACAGCCATAGCCGCTATCATTCCCAAGAGGTTCTTGTGCATCAGGCTCTCTCCTCTTCTCTCTTCTCACCAGGCAGCCGCTTGGACAGCCGCCGCCACCCCGGGGTCATTTCGGCGCCATTGAGGCCAATGATACCTCCCTGCCGGGCCTGTGGTCAAGCATCAGCCGGGGAATCGACGTCCATCTCCTTCGCCACGCTCCCGATCCACACGAAGTCTTCAAAGTCTCCCCAGCCATCGCCACATTGCTAGTGATACGTTCGCGGCTCGTCACGGACGCTACACCGACTTAGTAATCGCTGTAGGAACTCGTGGAGGAGCCACCGGCCGGAGGTCTCCGGGCTGGGCAAAGCCGAGGTTGGCCGGCGTGATTTACGGCAGCGGCGCTATAGCCTGTAAACCACCATAAAGCAACCTCTTGGATTGACCTTGGGTTGAATTACCGGTTTGGCGAAGCCTTGGCGGCGATGAAGAATGCGAGGAAAATCACAATCTTCATTTGACCCTCGCCATACAGGGCGTACCGTTTTTCTCAGAGTCGATCGCACGCTACATCCAGGGGAAAGAGTTCCGGCAGCGCCCCTTGCTTTGTGGGGTCTACAGCCCGAACCACCCAAGAACCGATATTCGTGCGACTCGAACGCAGGCCGGCCGCAAGCAGATCGGCGGCGCGGGCCCGCCCCGATGGGGGTTGGCTGCCGCACGCAGTTGTGGCTGGGTGGAGCGGTTCGAGCGGGCGATGGCAGCAGTTGTGGGCAGTTTGTTGCTCGGAATAGGCGTGTTCGCAAGGCTGAATTGAGTATTTCAAGGGGCTTCCCCGGCGTGTCAATCCAAGTCGGTCAGTCAGAGATTGATCAGGTCCGTGACGCCACGGATCTGGTCGCGCTGATCGGCGAGCACCTGCCGTTGCGGCCAAAGGGTCGCGAGCACGTCGGGCTTTGTCCGTTTCACGACGACCATGGGCCGTCGCTGACCATCGTCACCCACAAAGGCAACGCGTTCTACAAGTGTCACGCCTGCGGCGCGGCGGGTGACGCGTTCAACTTCGTGATGGATTATCACAAGATGACGTTCGGCGAGGCGCTGCGGCACCTCGCCGATCGGGCGAGCATCTCGCTACGAAGGTCCCAGCAGGAACCGGCGTCGGCAGCCAAGACCGCCTCGAGCGGGGCTGAGCTACGCGAGGCCAACGCGCTGGCCGCTTCATTCTTCCGCGACACGTTGAAGCGTTCGCCTGACGCGACGGTCGCTCGCAACATGATTCAGAAGCGCGGTATCAGCGCACCAATGGTAGAGGCCTTCATGCTCGGGGCGGCGCCGAAGGAGTGGAACGGCTTGTCTCGATTCGCCCGCAGCAAAGCCGGCTCGATCAAAGCGCTCATCGGCGCCGGGCTGTTGAAGCCGCGATCGGAGGGCCAGGGGCACTACGACACGTTCCGCAATCGGCTGATCTTTCCGATCTGTGATGAGCTGGGCCGGCCTGTTGCGTTCGGCGGCCGAACGCTCGACCCCGACGATGAGCCGAAGTATCTCAACAGCGCCGAGAGCGCGGTGTTCCACAAGTCGCGCACACTCTACGGCCTGCATCTTGCCAAACGAGCGATCATCGAAAGCAAGCAGGTCATCGTGACCGAAGGCTACACGGACGTCGTCGCCTGCCATCAGGCGGGTATTCGACAGGTCGTGGCCACTCTGGGGACCGCATTGACTCAGGATCACGCGCGGATCCTCCGGCGGCTCTGTGAGGTGGTGGTGCTCGTGTTCGATGGCGACGAAGCCGGACAACGAGCCGCAGACCGTGCGGTCCAGCTATTCTTCGTTGAGCCGGTCGATGTGAAGATCTGCATTCTGCCCGACGGGCTCGATCCGGCTGATCTGCTTGGCCAACCCGACGGGCCCCAGCACTTCCGGCAAGCTCTCTTGGCGGCGAAGGACGCTCTTGAGTACAAGGTCGCTCGCTTTCGTGACGAGCTAGGCGCCGCCAGCGGCCTGTCCGGCCGACAGCGGTGCCTTGAGAGATTCCTACATGAGCTCGCCAACCTCGGTTTCCATGCCATGCCCGGCGTTCGCAAGCGCCTCATCATCACCCACCTGGCCGATCTTCTAGGCGTTCGCATCGACGATATTGAACGGTCACTACCACAACCGCAGCGCCGAGCAACGGCTCCGAATCGACCGATCGAACCCCAGCCGAGCAGCGACCCGGCAGCGTCGGAACTTCCTGACCGGTGGGCATCCACCACGGTCGCATCCCGGCGCCGGGCGGAACATGACCTGTTGGGCGTGTTGATCTACCAGCCGTCGCTTGGCACTCAGTCGATTGCGTCTGACGACGGCCGGCATCTGGAGGTTACCAGACTCTTCCAACCACCACAGTTCCGCGACCCAGCCGCCCGTTGCATTGCCGAGGTCGTTTTGCGGTGGCTCGAGGATGGTCATGACTTCACCGTGCAACAACTCATGGCCAACCTCCAGGATCCCCCGCTGCGCAGGTTGGTCAGTGACCTCTATCTCGAAGGGGAGCGCCGCCTAGGCGCACCAGGGCAGTCCGCCGTCGAGCACATGCAAGAAATCTGCACCACGTTCCAAAGACTCGTGCGTCGCGAGCGATACCAGCAGGACTTGGAGGCCTATCGTCAGGGCAAGGCAGATGTGGGACGGGCTGAGGATGCGCTTCGCGACGTCATTGAACAACGACGTAAACAAGGGTACATCCCTGAGGCAATGCCCGCGCGAGTACGATCCGAGAGGTTAGGCGCGCCGTGATTCAGCAGAGATGGGCCATTTCGGCACCGCAGTCAATGGAGCAATGCCGGTGAGCACACAACTAATTGACATGCACCCGATTCTCCGTGAGCTGATCGAGCGTAGCAAGAAACGAAAGTGGATCAGCTACGAGGAACTCAACACCTCTCTGCCGGACGAGATGGTCGATGCCGAGAAGCTCGATGAGCTGTTGGTGTCGATCGAGAGCCTGGGCATCGAGTTCCTCAACGAGCGATTGGCCTGCCGCAACAGGAATCAGGCCTTTCGGGCTCCGTTGCAGACGAACCTGAAGTTCAAGCGCGACGCCCCGAACATGAACGCTGCGATTCCGAAGGTTCGACTTGACGACGACGGGGCCACGGATGACGAGCGGGCCGCTGCCCTTGCCTTAGCCGAGCAGCGCTCTGGCGAGGAGATCCTTGGTGACGCAGAAGCCCGAGCCGTGATTGAGCAGGCGATCGCGGAGGCCGGAGCGAAGCGGATCGACGATCCGATACGCATGTATCTCACGCAGATGGGCACCATCCCCCTGCTGACTCGGGAACAGGAGATTCGGCTGGCCAAGAAGATCGAAACCACTCGCATGATCTTTCGCCGGCGCGTTCTCGAATCGGACTACGCTGCTTCTCAATCCGTCGATACGCTTCAGCAGGTTCATGAGGGGAATCTGCCGTTTGACCGAACCATGCGGATTTCCACGGCCGAGGAGAACGCCAAAGGCAAGATCGCCCTCCGGATCCCGGTGAATCTCCTGACGGTTCGCCG
The DNA here is from genome assembly GCA_027295435.1 of Planctomycetota bacterium. Taxonomy (GTDB): domain Bacteria; phylum Planctomycetota; class Phycisphaerae; order Phycisphaerales; family SM1A02; genus JADFFQ01. The sequence goes on from JAPUKX010000101.1 coordinate 5,557, forward strand.
TTTGCTCAAGCAGAATACTCAGGCGTGGGAGCAGCTCCAGTCCAACGATCTCTTGCAGGCGGAGCAACTTCGCCTCAAGCGCGGAATGTCATCCCACCGCCGCAAGGTGGCCACACTGCTGGAAGAATGCTGCCTTCGGACCGCCAAAATTCAGCCGCTGTTCCGCAAGCTGCAATCCATCAATCAGAAGATCAAACAGTTGCAGCGCGAGCTTCAACGCGCCAAAAGGATGCCCGAAAAATATGACCCCGAAGACCTTTATGTGCTGAGAGAGGAGCTGGACGGCCTGCGAGGACTGGTCCTCGAGCGACCCGATGAGATCGATTGTCGTGTCCGTGAGATCGAAAAGGTGTTCAGTGAATACGAGCAGGCCAAGCGCGACCTCTCCGGAGGCAACCTTCGCCTGGTCGTTTCAATAGCCAAGAAGTATCGCAACCGCGGTCTGCCGTTTCTGGACATCATTCAGGAGGGAAACACCGGCCTGATGCGGGCGGTGGACAAGTATGAATACAGGCGCGGGTACAAGTTCTCCACCTACGCCACCTGGTGGATCCGCCAGGCCATCACCCGGGCTATCGCCGATCACGCGCGGACCATCCGCGTGCCCGTACACATGATCGAGACGATGTCCAGGCTTCGCACGATTCAGAAGCACCTGCTTCAGGAGGTTGGGCGCGAGCCGACAATCGCTGAGATCGCCGAGCGAGCCATGATGACGATCGACGAGACTCGCCGGGTTATGAAGATCTCGCGCCATCCGGTGAGCCTGGACCGCCCGGTGGGCGAATCGGAGGATTCACAATTCGGCGACTTCATTGAGGACGAGCGGCAGGAAGCACCCGCCGAAACCGCCACCAGTGAGATGCTGCGGTCTCGCATCAACGATGTGCTCAGAACCCTCACCTACCGCGAGCGCGAGATCCTCAAGCTCCGCTACGGCATCGGCGACGGCTACACGTACACCCTCGAAGAGGTCGGGCGAATCTTCAAGGTCACCCGCGAACGCGTCCGCCAGGTCGAGTCGAAAGCAATCCGCAAGTTGCAGCAACCCGTGCGCATGCGACGCCTGGCAAGCTTCCTGGACGATCAGCCCGAAGAATTCGCCGACCTCTTCAGCTCCGAGAAGCAAACCGTCGCCGGTCAGGCCAGATAGCCCCGGACTTCGCGCGGAGGTTCTTCCTACCGCCGCGCTCCCCGTAAACACCGTGGCATCGCGCGTCAAGTGATCGAAATACTCCGACCAAGGGCGTTGGGCTCAAGCTGCGGGAACTGTGCGCGCGGGGTGGGTTGGGGGCTGAGCGTGGTGGCCGCGATGCAGTACACTTTGTCGCACACCGACAGGAGGTACTCGTGATGGCCAAGGGGGCGATGATGTCGGACTTCTCGATCAGCCTGCCGGACCGGCCGGGCGAGCTGGCGCGGCTGGCGTCGATGCTGCGGGAGGCAGAGGTGAACCTGGTCGGGCTGTGGGGCTACGGCGCGGGCCAAGGCAAGGCTAGGTTCTATTGCGTGCCGGAGACGGCCGAGCGGTTCCGCAACTTCGCCCACTCCGCGGGACTTGAGGTCGAGGAAGGCAAGACGTTTTATCTCACAGGGGACGGCCAGCCCGGCTCGCTCACCGAGTGGCTGGACAAGATCGCCTCGGCGGGCATCAACCTCCACGCGATCCAGGCGGT
>JAPUKX010000102.1 GCA_027295435.1 Planctomycetota bacterium
CGAACCGGAATGTGGCACGAGGGCTGCTCAGAACCGACCAACGAGCCCACCGCGGGTGCGGTCGAGCGGAATGAAGCATGACCAGCGGCCGATGGGCCGGCCAGGCCGCGGCGACGGCCAGCGGGGTACAGTTCCAACTGAGCGGTTCAACCGCCGGGGCACCACGCATCGCCGCGATCATATCGAGCTGGCCTGCCCATGCGCGCAGCCGGTCTGCGATGCGGGCGGTCTTTGAGGGTTGTGCCCGGTGCGTTACACTTCCTCGTTTGACCGAACTCACACGGGATTCTGACCGATGCCCATGCGCGACACCGCTTCGATCCGAGCACCCGAGCCCAGGACCGCCTCGCCCTCCGCTCGCGCTGAGGCCACGGACATGAGGATGATCTACCATTTCGGTCGAACCAAGACCGAGGGCAATGCCTCGCAGCGCGATCTGCTGGGCGGCAAGGGCGCGAACCTCGCCGAGATGAGCGCGATCGGCCTGCCCGTGCCGCCCGGGTTCACGATCACCACCGAGGTTTGCGCCGCCTATGACAAGAACGATCAGCGTTTGCCGTCCGCTCTGATGAGCCAGGTGCGCAACAGCGTGGCGTTGGTCGAGACCGAAACCGGCAAGACGTTCGGCTCGGCCACGAACCCATTGCTGGTCTCCGTGCGAAGCGGCGCAGCGGTGTCCATGCCCGGCATGATGGACACCGTACTGAACCTCGGGTTGACCGATGAATCGTGCCGGGGATTGGCGGCGGCGGCGAACAATCCGCGCTTTGCTTACGACGCCTACCGCCGGCTGATCAACATGTTCGGCACCGTGGTCATGGGCATCGATCACGAACACTTCGAGGCCAGCTTCGACCGCATCAAAGCGAACTATGGCGCCGCGCAGGACACGGATGTGCCCGCCGACGGCATGGAGCAACTGTGCGAAGCCTACCAGGCGGTGTATCGCAGGCACGTTCGCGGCCGGTTCCCCCAAGACCCCTACGAACAACTCGAGCGGGCGATCGAAGCGGTCTTTCGCTCCTGGAACGGCGCGCGGGCTGTCACCTATCGCCGAATCAACGAGATTGCGGGGCTGCGCGGCACGGCGGTCAACGTCCAGGCCATGGTGTTCGGCAATCTGGGCGATGATTGCAGCACCGGCGTAGCGTTCACTCGCAATCCGTCAACCGGTGAACGCAATCTTTACGGGGAGTTTCTTGTCAACGCCCAAGGCGAGGATGTGGTGGCTGGGATCCGCACGCCGAAGCCGATCAGCCAAATGCGCCGCTGGAACCAGGCCTGCTACAACCAGTTGCTCGAAATCAAGAACACGCTCGAGGGGCATTACCGTGACATGCAGGACATCGAGTTCACGGTCGAGCGTGGCCGGCTCTATGTCTTGCAGACGCGCCGCGGCGAGCGAACGGGCGCCGCAGCGGTGAAGATCGCCGTGAACATGGTCAGCGAGGCCCTTATCGACCGTAGCGAAGCTCTGCGGCGGGTGCCCGCTGAGGACCTCACGCAACTGCTGCTCCCCAGCTTCGCCGAGGCGGACAAGAAAGCGGCCAAGGTCATCGCCAAAGGGCTGCCCGCCTCGCCCGGCGCGGCCACGGGCAAACTCGCGTTCACCGCCGAAGAAGCCGTGGAGCGCGCGCAGGCGGGAGAGCAGGTCCTGCTCGTGCGCAAGGCAACGTCACCTGAGGACATCGACGGTATGCACCACGCGGCGGGCATTCTGACCTCGACCGGCGGGATGACCTCTCACGCAGCGGTGGTCGCCCGCGGCTGGGGCAAGTGCTGCGTCGCCGGCGCCGCCGCGCTGGACATCGATCCGAAGCGACGTCGGCTCACCATCAACGGCGCGACGTTCACCCACCGTGACGTGCTTTCCATCGACGGCTCAACGGGCGAAGTTCTGCTGGGTGAGGTGAAGCGTTCGGTTCCCAAACTCTCCAGCGATTTCGCCACACTCATGACGTGGGCCGATACGTCACGCCGCCTTGGCGTGCGCACCAATGCCGATACCCCCGCGGATGCCAAGCGGGCCCGCAAGTATGGAGCCGAGGGCATCGGCCTGTGCCGCACCGAGCACATGTTCTTCGAAGGCGAGCGAATCAACGCCATGCGCCAAATGATCCTCGCCGAGTCGGGCGATGATCGCCGGCGTGCGCTCAAAAAGTTACTGCCCTATCAGCGGAAGGACTTCATCGGCATCTTCACCGCGATGAAGGGCCTGCCGGTGACGATTCGGCTGTTTGATCCGCCGCTGCACGAGTTTCTGCCGCACGAGCCCAAGGCCCAGCGCGAACTGGCCGGGCGAATGGGCGTGGCGCCGCGACGCATCAAGCAGCGCGTGGCCATGCTCCACGAGCTCAACCCCATGCTCGGGCATCGCGGCTGCCGGCTCGCGGTCACCTATCCGGAAATACTGGTCATGCAGGTCACGGCCATCGTCGAGGCGATGATCGCCTGCAAGAAGAAGCGCATCGACGCCCAGCCGGAGATCATGATCCCCCTCGTCGGCATCCGCCGGGAGCTGGCCATGCTTCGCACGCTCACCGAAGAAACAATCGAGAACGTTCGCACGGCCAAGAAATATAGCGGCAAGCTCGACATTCCGATCGGGACGATGATCGAGGTGCCGCGCGCGGCCTTGGTCGCCGATTCGATCGCCGAGGTCGCAGACTTCTTCAGCTTCGGCACCAATGATCTGACGCAGCTGACCTACGGCTTCAGCCGCGACGACATCAACAGCTTCCTGCCTGCCTATTTGGAACAGCAGGTCCTCGATCGCGACCCGTTCCAGACGCTGGACGAGACCGGCGTGGGTGAGCTGGTCAAGACGGCGTGCCGGCTGGGGCGAAAGACCGACCCGTCACTCAAGCTCGGCATCTGCGGCGAGCATGGCGGCGACCCGGCCTCGATCCGCTTCTTCCACCAGATCGGCCTGGACTACGTGAGTTGCTCACCATTCCGCGTCCCCATCGCCCGCCTCGTCGCCGCCCAAGCGGCGTTGTCGTAGACACTTCGATGTAGCAACCCAGAACCCCGGGCAAGCCCGGGGCTTTATGGTTGTCACTCCGCGCTGTGCTGTTTGGTGTAATGCGGCTGGAAGAGCTGGACCTGGAAATCTCCCGGCATCCGGAAGTGAGTCGCGAGCCCATAGCCGAGATCACGAACCTCGTCTGTGAACTCGACGCCTCGGGCCTTGAGCTGGGCCACCGTCTTCTCGATGTCGTCGCAATAGAACGAGATGTGGTGGGTTCCCGAGCGTTGGCCGTCTTGGGCCTCCGCCGGGTGACAGCCCATATCGGCTTGGGGGAGGTCGAAGATCAGCCAGCCTTCGCCGACATCGGTATACGAGAACCCGAGCTTGTCGCGGATGAACGCCCGGAGCTCTTGGGGCTCCGATGTGTAGAACATGGTGTGGACGCCCGTGATCATTGATTC
>JAPUKX010000103.1 GCA_027295435.1 Planctomycetota bacterium
GTTCCATGTGCCTGCGAGTCGTGCGGGGCGTGGTCGCGGGCTTGCGCAGCCTAGCCGTGCGGCCGCTTCCGCATGGTGGCCACGAACAGGCCGGGACCTTTGGCGGTGGTATCGGGCCGAAGCGTGCGGTACCGCACATCCGACAGCCCCGCTGATTTCGCCCATTGGTTGATCTGCGGCTCGTCGAAACCGAGGTGGCAGTGACCCATCGTGTGCCTGAAGCTATCTCGATCGTGAGCAACCATGTCCACGATCATGGCGATGCTGTTTGCATTGGGGCGATGCCGCAGGATGCGCGCGACTTCGCGGATCATCTGATCCGGCTGGGGGATGTACACCATCACCAGAAAGGCAATCGCGGCATCGACCTCTCCGTCGGCGATCGGCAGGTCTGTCAGCTCACCCTGACGGAACTCGACGTTGTCGAATCCGGCCAGGCGCCGGCGAGCGGCGTCGAGCAGGGCCGGCTCTCGATCGATCGCGATGACCCGGTTGACGATCGGGGCCAGGTTTTCAGCGGCGGCGCCGGTGCCGCAGCCGAGGTCAGCGAGCACCCAGGTCGGATCGAGGAAATGGAGCAGGGCTTCCGCGGTGAACGCCTCGCCGAAAAGCTCGCGGCGCAAGTGATCCCATTGGCCCCCGAGCCGCCCAAAGAACGCCTTGCTATCTGCCTGCCGATGTGCGAGCACTGAAGCGACACGCCGGTCGTCCTCTTGGAACGTCGGGGAGGAGCCGAGCTGGCTGCGGGCCACTCGCCATAACTGGCCGGCGTCTGGGCTCAGCGACTCATCGTCCATACGGTAGAGGCTGGCCGTTCCCTCGGTCCGCTTCATAATCCAGCCGCCGTCGTGGAGCAGTTTGAGATGTCGGCTGACCGTCGATTGCGGAAGCTGAAGCACCTTGGCCAATTCGCCGACGCTCAGCTCCGTTGTTTCGAGCAGGCGCAGGATGCGCAGCCGGGCCAAGTCACCAAGCGCAGCCAGCCATCTCAACAGCCCCGATTCGGTCGGGGTGTCGGAGGAAGCCGTCACCGTCAGTTGCCCGGCGGAAGGGCAAGCGTCGGGCCGGGCACTTCGCCGAGGTCTCTGATTCGCTGCCTGACGCGGTTGTCGCGCGGACTGACGCTGTAGGCCTGGCGCAGTCGGCGAAGAGCTAGGTCTACATCACCGAGGCGCAGGGCAAACGCGGCCGCCTCCAGATATGGCTCGACTGTTCGGCCATCATCGAACTCGATTGCCGTCTCCAACGCAACTTTCGCAGAATCCGGATCACTCAGATCAACGGCATAGCGCGCCAGCCGCAAATATGCCTCTACGTTCTGTGTTGACTCGGCTCGCTCGCGCAGAAACGCAAACAGCCGCGTCTCGTCGCCCTGTTGGTACATCGCTTCGGCGAGGGCATCGGCGACATGCGAATCGTGGGGGCGGCGACTATGAGCGATCTCCAGAGCATGACGAGCCTCGGCCGGCTTGCCGATCTCCAGCAGGGATTGGCCGAGCCGATAGTGGGCCTGCCAATCGCCGGGATATCGCGCGGTGATCTCGGCGTATTCCGGGGCCGCAGCGGCGTAGTCGCCGTGCTCAAATCGGAAATCGCCGCTGGCGCGGATCGTTTCGATCGGCCGCTCGCAGCCGATCAGAATCACCAAGCTCGCAAGGGTCAGCACGGCCAATGGTTGTGACATCGCAATGGACTCCGCAGGGTTGGATGGACGTGCATCATACCGACGACGCATCGGACGAGGCGGCCATCGACGGCCCTACCATGATTTCGGATGAGTCAGCCCCCGACGCCAGCTCCCCGGACCATTCAATTGCTCCACAGCCTTGCCGATGGTTCCCAACACGTGGATTGGCTGATCGCGCAAGATCCGCGCGGCCGGGAGCCGCTCATTACCTTCCGCGTTGGGCAGCGGATTGATCAATTGGCGGTGGGGCAACAACTTACAGCCAGGCGCATCGCCGATCACCGCCCAGTCTACCTGGGCTACGAAGGGCCGATCTCGGATAACCGTGGCTCGGTCAGCCGCCTATCGAGAGGAACCGTTATCTCGCGTGAACAGCAGCCCGATATCTGGCACCTGGAGGTCTCCTGGCACTCCCAGACGGGCGCGCCGCAGTATCAGCGGCTGAGGATGGAACGGGAGGGCCCAGATGAATGGACCATCGTTTGCACATCAAGGGACTCAAACAGCCCCACGGAACCCCAAGACCGCTGATCTCACCCGACTTCGTCGGGACGGAGAACTTGACGGCGATTGGTTGTTTCGGGGTGGGTAGCGAGTCTAGGCTGTTGGGACGACGTGTTGCAGTTGGAAGACCGTGAGGCCGGGACCGAGCCGAGACCAGCCGTATCGACCAGGCAAAGGAATCGAACATGGGTAATGACGCGACCGACCGGGATGAAACGTCCTCCAGGCGGATCCAGCACACCGAGCCGAGCATCGGGCCCGGTGCTCGGCAGCCCCAGCGCGAGGCATCAGTCCCCCGGGAGTCTGATTCCGAGCCGTTGCCAATCGCCGAGGGCGTTGGGCACGCGGTGGGTTCGAGGAAGATTACGGCCTTCGGCAAACAGCGCCGCCATGAGGACACGTGGACGCGCACCCCCAACACGACCGGGGAGGGCGCCATCCACGTTCGAACCTTTCACGGCAAGCTCACGGACGAGGCCCTGGCCTACATGGATCAATGCGTCAACGAATGGCTGGACGCTCATCCGCAATATGAGGTGAAACTGGTCAACTTGACCGTGGGGATCCTGACCGCCAAACTCAAGGAGCCGCACTTGATCTGCCAGGTCTGGGTGTGAGCAATCGTCTCAACTTTCAGCGATCAGCTTGCCGGCGGCAGCGCTGAGACCGCCGATCATCCCGAGGAAGAACCTGAATGCGAACCGCTGACCGCCGAGAGGTATGATTTGCCATGCAGCCGGACGACCATGTTTGCTTGTGCCATCGTGTCAGTCTTCGCAAACTGGTCAACTACATGAACCGAGAGCGTCCGGCGGTGCCGTCACAACTCAGCGAGTGCCTGGGAGCAGGAACCGGGTGCCACTGGTGCGTGCCGTTCCTACATCAGCTGCATCGCCAGTGGCAGCGCAATGAGCAGCCTGGCATTCAGGACTCGCCCGAAAGCTACGCAGATCGCCGTTTGGCATACCACCAGACCGGGCACCGCGACGAGGCTGCCGAGCGTGGTGAATGACTCCGGCCGCAGACTTCCCCTTGGAGCCGGATTCATATCCTTTGTCATCGGCGGCTATCCGGTTCGCTGGCGCCGGGCGCGTCTGGTCTTCACTTCGCCAATCAGTTCGCTGAGCCCCTGTACTTCCTTCTCGAACTCGACGCCGATGATCTGTTGTCGCGAGTGTAGGCCGGCCCCAAGCCGGACTATGGTGGCCATCGCCGCTACCTCTCCGACCGGCTGAGGCAACAGCACGTCCAGCCTGACGCGCTGGCCAACAGCGGACCGGGGGCTGACTTCGTGACAGCGGATTTGCATGCCGCCACGGCTCAGGTCCTGAACATTGCCGCGAGCCGCCTGCGCGCCATCGTGGCTGAACAGCCGGACCTCCGGGGCCAGGTCGAAGCCGATGGTCATTCGTTCGAACCTCCGCTCATCGTTCTCGCGCAGCGCTTCGGGCAGCGCGAGTCGATAGCCGTAGAGCATGCCAGTTCCACCCGAGGCGATCTTGATCCGTCCGAGGGATTTGGTCAGACCGCTGACGCGTCCCTCGCTGCCGACGAAGCTCAGTCGTAGCTGCTCTCCGGTTGCCAAGGGATGCGTGAACACGCCGATCGACGGTTGGCTGATGATGAAATCACCTGCTCGGACCTGCTCGATGCGGGCCACCATCGGCGTGGCGTCCTCAGGGGCTAGGGCCGCCGGCTCTAGTTCCAGCCGGTTGCCGGCGCGCTGCGCGGCAAGAAGGGCCCGACGGACCTCCTGTCCGGACGTCGGCTCGCCTGCCAGCGTGCGCCTCATTCTCGAAATCCACGCGCCCATAGAGGTACCCATCGACAGAGGTACCCATCGACGCATGAATGGGTGTGATTGAACGGCCCGGTTCGACTCGGGGCCAGGACCGGGCATAGCAGACAAGGATCCGATAAATCGTTTCCACCCGATCCGGAAAGAACGCTGCCGACACCGCCGCCGCAACGAGCCACAAACCGACCACGGCCGTCGGCCTACGGCGCAGCACAAGTATGGCAAGTGACGCCAGGACGGCCAGCGCTACAGAGGCCAGCAACACGCGAACTTCATTGAGGTGTTGATGGAGCCAAATGGAGTCGAGGCCGATTCCTGGGGGACTGCTAATCCTGGCCAGGCAAGCAATGGCGACGCCCAGACCGGCAGCGGTGATGATCACCAGACCTGGCCGCTGGTGCGATGATTTGCGCCGAGCCCGCCGACCACCCACGTCTAGGCCTTCTCGGTCGGCGACGCCGGCTTTCGCGCTGGGGTGCTCTCGTCGGAGCCGAGCTCGACGACTGTAACTGCCGAGTTTGAATAG
>JAPUKX010000104.1 GCA_027295435.1 Planctomycetota bacterium
AGCGCCGTGAGGAACTCCTTGACCTTTTGGGCCAGCTCGTCCTGGGTACGGGCTTTTGTCCACTGCGACCGCGGAGTGAGCATCAAGTAGGTATCGCTGACGTTGGGTCCCATGGGGTCGGTGGCGACCTCGGCGGTCCCGGTACGAGCGAAGATCGCCGCGATCTCATCAGGGAACGCATCCTTGAGCTTGCGTTCCAGCTCTTTCTGCATTTCGACGCTGGTGGTCAGGGCGATGCTGGGGATCCTCGCGGGCTGAACGGTCAGCGCCCCTTCACCGAGCTTGGGGACAAAGACGCTGCCCAACGCGGTCGCCATCCACGCCGTGACCGCCAGGATGGCGATCGCGATACCGACGGTGATCCATCGCCATCGAAGCGCCCAATGCAGCGCTGGGCGATACCCCCCCATGAGCCATCGAATCAGCCGATTCTCGCGCTCCGCGATCTTGCCGCCGAGCAGTGTCGCGCAAAGTGCCGGCACTAAGCTGAGCGTCAGGATCAAGGCGCCGGTCAACACCAGCAGAAGCACGATGGCCATCGGCTTGAACATCTTGCCCTCGATCCCGGTGAGCGTCAGGATCGGCACCAGGACGATCATGATGATGGCCATCCCGAAGACGGTGGGACGGGCGACCTGCTTCGCGCCCTCCAGCGCGGTCTCGATCCGCTCTCCGAACGAGAGGATGCGCCCGGCGCGCTGTTGGCGCATTCCGAGGCGGCGAATGATGTTCTCGGTCATGATGACAGCGCCGTCCACGATGATGCCGAAGTCGATGGCCCCCAGGCTCATGAGGTTCCCCGGGATGTGGCGGGCCACCATCACGATGATGGCAAACATCATGGAGAGCGGGATCACCAGCGCCACGATGCAGGCGGCCCGGAAATTCCCCAGGAACAGGAACAAGACGAGGATGACCAGAATCGCGCCTTCGACCAGGTTGTTCCGCACCGTCCGCAGCGTGGCGTCAACCAGGTACGTTCGGTTGTAAAGCGTTCTCGCGATGACGTTGGGCGGCAGCGTCTTGTTGATCTGCTTCATGCGCTCATCGACGGCTTGGGAGACGGTTCGGCTGTTGGCCCCGATGAGCATCATGGCGGTGCCGATGACGACCTCCGCGCCCTCGCTGGTGGCGGCGCCGGTGCGGAGCTCCTTGCCGACCTGCACCGTGGCCACGTCTCGTATGTACACCGGCACGCCGTCGGCGGACTTCAGGACGATGTTCTCGATGTCCTCGGGGCTGTGGATGAGCCCGGTGGCGCGGATGAGATAGGCCTCGCCGAAATGCTCGATGTACCCGCCGCCGGCGTTGGCGTTGTTCTGGGCGATCGCTTCGACCACGTCTCGGAAGCTCAGGCCGTAGGCCATCAGCGCCGCGGGGTCGGGCGTGACGTGGAACTGTTTCTCGTAGCCACCGATGGTGTTGACTTCCGTCACGCCACGTACCGTGCGAAGTTGGGGGCGAATCATCCAGTCCTGGACGGCTCGCAGGTCCTGGGGCGTGTACGACGAGCCGTCGGACTTGGGGCCGACTGCTTCGACCGACCACATGTAGATCTCGCCGAGCCCGGTTGAGATGGGCCCCATCTGCGGATCACCAAGCCCAGGCGGCAGATTGTCCCTCGCTTCGTTGAGGCGTTCGCTGACAAGCTGCCTCGCCCAGTAGATGTCGGTGCCGTCCTCGAAGATCACCGTCACCTGAGAGAGCCCGTACCGCGACAGCGAACGGATCTGCTGCAACCTGGGAAGCCCGCCCATCGCCCATTCGATGGGGAAGGTGATCTGCTGCTCGATCTCCACCGGCGAGAGCGCAGATACCACGGTGTTGATCTGCACCTGAATGTTGGTGATGTCGGGCACGGCGTCGATGGGCAGGCGGGCGAAGCTGAATGCGCCGACGCCGATGAGCCCCAGAGCCGCAACGATGATCAGGAACCGTTGCTCGATGGAAAAGCGGATGATTTGCCCAAGCATGATGTTTGACCTCAGTGGCCGTGGCCGGCGGCGGACTTCCCAAGCTCGGCCTTCATCAGGAAGCTGTTCTTCACAACGATCCGAGCCCCCACCGGCGGGCCGTCAAGCAGCTCGGCCAGCTCGTCGTTGCGTCGGCCGATTTGAACTGGATGGGGCCTGATCCCACGCTCGTCCTGGACGAAGACGACCTGTGCGCCTTCGTAGATCTGGATCGCCTCGACGGGAACGGCGCGGTCTACCGCCATGCGCGCCGTCTCGATGTGGACCATGACGAACTCGCCCGGGCGCCAGCGCCGCTCGCGGTTGTCCAGCACCATGCGGGCGATGCCCGTCCGTGTGGCTTCTAAGAGCGCGGAGCTCACATACGAGATCGTCCCGGCGGCATGGCGGTCGCCAGCGGTAACACTGATCTGCTGGCCCTCGCGAATCTGGTCGAGGTACTTGGCGTACACGCTGACGTTGAGCCACACCGTCGAGAGGTCCGCGATGCTGTAGGTAGGCTCCTCCTCGACCTTCTCCCCGATGCTGAGATGCTTGGCGATGATGCGCCCCGCGATCGGGGCGTGGAGTTCATAACGAGATATGGCGGTGTCGGGCTCGGTTTGGATGGAGTCGATCTGGTCCTGCCGCAGACCGAGCAGGTGCAGACGCCGATCGGCGTTGCTGACCGCGGATTCGGCGACGCGGAACGCCCGCTGGGCCTGCATCAGGTCCGTGTGATACCGGAAGTCGATGTCCTCATAGACAGCGAGGTATTCCGCGATGGCACTGTTGTAGGCTTCCTGCGCCGCGAGCAGATCAGCTTGCGTGGAGAGGTTCTGCGTCCGAAGCGTTTGCTCGCGCTGGTAGTTCGCCCGGGCCGACTGGAGCTTGGCATAGGCCGAGATCAGCCGGCCCTTGTTCTCACCAATGCGAAGTTCGGCCGCTTCGGCTTGGAGCGCTTCGAGGCTTGGCTCTGCCTTGAGCACCGCCAGCAGCGCTTCGGTGTTGGTGCTGATGATTCGCTGGCGGTCAAGATCGGCCTGGGCCTCGCTGAGGGCCTGCAAGGCGCTGAGATAGTCGATCTTGGCCTGGCCAAGATCGGGGCTGTCGATGACGCCGAGGAGCTGGCCTTGTACGACTTCGTCGCCGATGAAGGCATGGACCTCGGCCACGATGCCGGGCACCCGCGGCGTGACATGAACGAGGTTGTCCGTGTTGAAGCCGATCTCGGCCGGCAGCGTGAGATGCGTGGCAATGGTCCCGCCGGCAAGCGGCGCAATGACGACGCCCGCCTCGTCGAGTTGTTCGGAGGTGAGGCGGACCAGATCATCACCGTGTTCCTCGCCATCTTCGTGACGCTCGGCACGACCGGGGTTCGGCTCGTCATCGTGTGGGTCGGTCCCATGGCGTCCGCAGCCACTGAGTGCCGTGAACGTAGCGAGGATGATGAGACAATGAAATCGCGCTGGCGTCATGGCGACACTCCTTGGGCGTCCGTTGGTTGGGTGAATGTGTCCTTGGCGTTCAGCTCGCCGAGTTCGATCTGCATCAGGCTTTCCAGCTCGGAGGCCGCCTGGTGCAGACCAAGGAGCGCGTCCAGATAGATGACGTTGGTCTCGACGAAGACCTGTTGGGCGTCCAGCAAACGGAGGTAGTCAAACTTGCCGCTTCGATACGCCTGTTCGGTCAGCTCAAGCGTGCGCCTCGTCTTCGGAAGCAGCACCTCGCGGTATGTTTCGACAACCGTGCGAGCGAGGTCGTAGGCGATCCACGCCTGCGAAGTCGCTTCGATGAGTTCGAGTTGGGTCTGACCGAGGCTGGCTCCCGCTCTGAGTCGCTCGGCGAGCGCTTCAGCGATCGCCCCTTGATTGCGGTTGATGAGCG
>JAPUKX010000105.1 GCA_027295435.1 Planctomycetota bacterium
GCAGGACGAAAACGGCGTTGATCTCTCGCTGATCCGCGAGAATCTCCGCCTAAGCCCTGCCGAGCGTCTGCGTAAGGGCGATCAGGCTCGCCGCGGTGCGCTGCGCCTGATGCGGCTTGGCCGGCAGCACCGCCAACGGCAAACACGCCGCGCAGAGTAAGCCTTCGATGTCTGAGCTCATCCCACTGGAGCAAATCGCAGGCCGGCCGAAGGACCGCGACGCACTGCTGCAACTGTTGGCGATCAGACGGTTGCGTGAAGAATCTGATGGATAGAGGTGGGCCCGGCGGCAGACGAAGCGGGGGCCGCGATTACGTGCAGGAGCCTTGACCCTTGACGTCGGCCCCGGGCCGACCAGCGTCGAGAATGGCAGCCGCCTTATCGGGATCAAGTGTTCCTTCGGCCACGTAGGCGGCGAGTTCGCGCTTGGTCTGCTCCTTGCCGCGGGCAACGAGCACTCTGGACATCGCACAACCGATGCTGGAGACCATCCATGCCCCGCAGCCGAAGATGATCGCGGCCAGCGGAATGCTGAAGGGGCTGCGCAGGACTTCGCTGAGGATCTGATCCACTTCTGCTAGACAGAGCATCTGGAGGTCTCCGATTGCGTATTGCGGGCACGAGGCTGAGCAGCAGCTATCAGGCATTATAGATATTCGGCAGGAGCTTGGCCGAGTTTCATAACCAAGGCCCTGCGGTGGGGGTAGGGGCCGGGCCGGCACCGAGCTTGCGGGCGACCCGGGCGGCGGTTTGTGTGGGGTCAGGTCCCGACGGTGACGGTGGCTTGGCGGGTGGCGGCCCGCATCGGCTTGACCGCCCGGCTGGCCTCGAGACGCAGCCTGGCCTGCTCCTGTTCGCTGTACTCCTCGCCGAAGCGGACCAAACGTGTGCTGTTGGCGATCACGATGACGTATCCCAACATGTACAGCAGCGCCGCCGTCAGGATGGTGAGATTTCCCGTCGCGGCAAAGGCCAGACCGACGATCGCCAGCAGCAATGAAGCCGCGATGTTCTGCGCGATCACGCTACGGGTCTTGCGGGCCAGCTCCAGCAGGAACGGCACGTGCCGCAGGTCATCGTTCATCAGCGCCACGCCTGCGGAGTTGGTCGCGATGTCCGAGCCGGACAGGCCCATCGCCACGCCGACATCCGCGGAGGCCAGGATCGGGCCGTCGTTGATTCCATCGCCGACCACCAGCGTGCGGTGTCCCTTCTTGAGCAGGTACATCAGCTCCTCCTGCTTTTCTTCCGGGAGGCATTGAGCTTCGATGGAATCGACACCGACGGCCTGGCCGACGCGCTTGGCCACGGAGAGCTGATCGCCGGTGAACATGATCACCCGCCGTACGCCAAGCTGGCGCATCTTGCGGACGATCTCCGGGGCGTTGCGGCGCAACTTGTCTTCCAGGCCGACCGCGCCCAGGTAGCGTCCCGCTTGCATCACGTGCACGCCGGACATGCCTTCGATCTTTTCCTCGACGGTCACGATTTGTTCGCGGATCGAGGGGTTGAGTTCGGTGAGCCAGTCCGCGCGGCCGACGTGAATCTGGCCGTTGCTGCTGGCCGCAGCGACGCCGCGACCGCGGATCTCTTCAAACCGGTCCACGCGATTCGGCTTGATGTGAGCCTGGTCGGCGGTCTCCAGGATCGACTTGGCCAGCGGGTGATTGGAATGTTGTTCGCCATCGGCTGCGGCCTGGAGCAAGGCGGCGCCTTCGACGCCTTCGGCGGGGGCGAGCCGGCTGACCGCAAACCGGCCGGTGGTCAGCGTCCCGGTCTTGTCCAGCACGACGGTGTCGATCGTCGCGGCCGCTTCAAGCGTGGTGGTCTTCTTGATCATGATGCCCAGTCGCGCCGCAGCGGCGAACGCGGCCACCATCGCCGTCGGATACGAGATCAGCAGCGCACCAGGGCAGGTCACGACCAGCACGGTGATGGCCCGGATGGCCGCCTGATCCTTGATCGCGTCATTCCTGGCCGTAAAGAACCACACCAACCCGGCCACCATCAACACCACGGGCACGTAATACGAGGCGAGCTGCTCGATCAGCTCCTGCCGCTGGGTCTTGGCGGACTCCGCTTCACGGATGAGCTGCTCAACCTTGCCGATGGTGGTGTCACCGGCGACGGCCGTCACCTCAATGTCGATCTGGCCGGTAAGGTTGGTCGTGCCGGCATAAACATCCCGCCCAACCTCGACTTCGACGGGAACCGCTTCGCCGGTGAGCGAGGCCTGGTTGATGTCGCTGGAGCCGTTCGCAACCCGCCCGTCCACCGGCAGGTTCTCTCCCGGCCGGACACGGACAGTCTGGCCGACGCGGACCGCCGAAAGCGGGACCTCCCGCTCCTCGCCGTTCTCAACCAGGCGAGCCGTGTCGGGTGTGAGGTCGATCAACTCTCGGATGGCCCGCTGGGCGCCCCACGCTGTGCGACTGAGCACGAGGTTCGCCGTCCACAGGAACAGCGCCAGGATTCCTGCGACCAGATAGTTGGACGTGGCGATCGCCGCAAGCACGGCCAGGGACGCCAGGGAGTCGCTTGACGGCCGGCCCCGGACAATCTCCTTCCGCGCGCCGAGCAGCAGCGGGATGACCAGCACCACCGCTCCCAGGGCAGCAGGGATCTGGGCCACTTGCGGGTGGGCGTCCAGCAGCCGGGCGATCCACGATGTAGCCAGCAGCACGCCGCCGGCCAGGGCGATGAACAGGCGTCGCTCCAGCTGCTCGGCTCCGTGCGAAGCAGCCTTACGAAGTTCCAGGTCCTGTTGGGCAGCGCCGGCGACGGTCAGCTCAGACATGGGTCTCTCCAGATCATGCGGGCCGGTTGAGGCCGACTGGCTGTGCACCCTACGCGCCGCGACCTCACCCGGCAATGCAGCAGGTTACTGCTACGCCGCCGTCTTGGCCGTGGTTCAGGCGATGGCGGGGAATCCACCAGCGGTCCGCCCTCAGCCCCCGGCTCTGCCGGGGGGTCGGGTAATCTCACCGGGTAAGGCCGGCGATGCCATCGCCGGCTTTGCACAGACCGTTGCACAGCGTTCCGAGCCGCGGCGTGCCGCCGCGGACCGCCCCGGCACGGGGCGGCTCTGTGGTGGGCCGCGTCGTCTCGCCGCGGGGTCGAGTCAAGCGCGACACCTAAAATCTGGGCTCGAATACCGTGCGGGGCCGTTATACCTGTATGCGAATGGTTGCGCGATCGACCCCTGACGAAGCCATACGGGGAATGTGGGCTCAAGCGATGGAGACCAACATGCGACATCTCATGCCGCTTCTTGCCGCGGCAGCCTCAGTCCTGAGCCCCGCCCCGGCGTACGCCGACCTCGGCGACCAACTTGCCAAGCTCCTGGCCGACGACGGCGCGGCGTTCGACATCTTCGGCATCTCCGTCGCGATCAGCGGGGCCACCGCCATCGTCGGGGCCTACCTGAACGACGACAACGGCGCCGAATCCGGCTCGGCCTACCTCTTTGACACCACCACGGGCCGGCAGATCGCCAAACTGCTGCCCGACGACGGTGCGGCGGACGACCGGTTCGGTCGCTCGGTCGCGATCAGGGGCGCCACCGCCATCGTCGAGGCCTTTGGTGACGACGACAACGGCGCCTGGTCCGGCTCCGCCTACCTCTTCGACACCACCACGGGCAAGCAGATCGCCAAGCTCCTGCCCGACGACGGCGCGGCGGGGGGGGGCGACCGGTTCGGCATCTCCGTGGCGATCAGGGGCGGCACCGCCATCGTCGGGGCCTACCACGACGACGACAACGGCAGCCTCTCCGGCTCGGCTTATCTCTTTGATTCTGCCGCCCCCGGAAAGTGCCCGTGGGACCTCGATGCGGGCGGCAGTGTCGGGATCCTCGACTTGCTGGC
>JAPUKX010000106.1 GCA_027295435.1 Planctomycetota bacterium
ATCCCGGCATAAATGCCGTTGAGCCAAGCCGGTGTTTCGCGCGTAGATGAGGGCTGACTTAATGGGGTCGGAGATGATGGGGGCTGCGAAGCGAAGCCCTCGGGCATCTCGGTCGGCTCTCAGTGAGGCTGCGATTCGCCCAAAGCGAACCGCACAGGGTCGGCATAATACGGTCGGCCCGTCTTCTGTCTACACCGCTTCAGAGATCCACGAAGAAAATAGTTCATCGCTATCCTCGTCCAGATGGAGCCGCGACGGGCACAGGCCCGCAACGTCTTTGAACTGATCGATTTGGCGGATCCACGCCTCGCCAACTACCGCGATATCCGTGACCGGGGGCTGCTTGGCCGGGACGGTATTCCCGGGCTGTTTGTTGGCGAACAGCCGCTGATCGTCCAGCGCATGCTCTCCATGCCGGGCGTGACCAAGTCCGTGCTGGTGGTGAGGACTTGGGCGGATCGCATCGCCCCCCTTGCCCCGCCCGAGGTGCCGGTCTATGTCGCCCCGCTGGACCTGATGCGGCACGTGGCCGGGTTCACCGTCCATCGAGGCGTGCTGGCCGTCGGCTATCGCTCGGCGATCGAGCGGTCGGACCTCGCCTCGGCGCTGCGGCCTGCCGCCCCGCTCACCGTCCTGCTATGCGAAAACATCACCAACATCGACAACATCGGGTTGCTCTTTCGCAACGCCGCCGCGTTCGGCGTCGATGCCGTCGTGCTGAGCCCCCGCTGCCACGATCCGCTGTATCGCAAATCCTTGCGCGTTTCGATCGGTCACGCGCTCACCGTGCCGTTCGTGCGCTGCCTCGACTGGCCGGGCGATCTCGTCCGGCTGAAGGCCCGATGGAATCTGACGCTGATTGCGGCCGCCCTGGATGAGCGAGCCATCGATCTTCGCCTGGTTGACCGGCCCGAACGCGTTGGGCTCGTCGTCGGCGAGGAGTTCCACGGCTTGTCACCGACGACCCTGGATCACTGTGATCACATCGTCAAGGTTCCGATGGCTCCGGGTGTCGATTCGCTCAATGTCGCCGTCGCCGCCGCCGTCTGCCTGCATCGATTCAGTACGGGCAAGCGAATATGACGCCTTTGGATCAGCTCGTTGCGGAGGCCGTTGAGGCATTTACGAGTCGCTTCGGCCGGCCACCGCGGTTTGCGGCAGCGGCCCCGGGGCGGGTCAATCTCATCGGCGACCACACCGACTACAACGACGGCTACGTGCTGCCGATGGCGATCGACCGATGGACGGTGATCCTGGTCGACCGCAGCTCCCAGAAACAATCCACATTGTGGGCGACCGACCTGGATGAGGTCGCCACGGTCGATCTGACGGCTCCGCTTTCGCCGGTCGCGGGCAGTTTCGCCAACTACCTGTTGGGCGTCGTCGGTCAGTTCACCACCCGCGGTCACAGTGTAACGAACCTCGATCTCGCCGTTACCAGCACCATCCCCATGGGGGCAGGATTGGGCAGCAGCGCCGCGATTGAGGTCGCGATGGCTACCGTCATGGAGCAGGTGACCGGCGTCCAGATCGACCGGCTGGAGAAAGCTTTGCTGTGCCGGAAAGCTGAACACACCTTTCCGGGGACGCCCTGTGGGATCATGGACATGTTTATCGCGACCCTCGCCCAGCCGAACCATGCGCTATTGATTGATTGTCAATCCAAGACAGCCGAGCCCATTTCTTTGCCGCCGGCCGAACAGATCACGGTGCTGATCGCCGACACGAACGTGCGTCACGCGTTGGCCTCCAGCGCCTACGCGGCCCGCCGGTCCACATGTCGCCAGGTAGCGGCGACGCTCGGTCTTGATTCCCTTCGCGAGGCTGATCTGGGCATGCTCGCAACGGCCCAGCTCAGCGACCACCAGCGGCGCTGCGCTCGCCATGTCATCTGCGAGAGCCAGCGTGTGCTGCTCGCGGCCGCGGCGCTGAAGACCAATGATCTCGACGCCCTCGGTGAGCTGATGTTCGACAGCCACGCGTCGCTACGAGACCTCTATGAGGTCAGTTGCCCCGAACTCGACACGCTGGTTGAGGCCGCAGCCGAATTGCGCGCCCAAGGCGGTGTGATCGGGGCACGAATGACCGGCGGAGGCTTCGGCGGCTGCGCGGTCGTTGTGTGCCGCACCGGCGCGGTTGAGAAGGTCTCGCACAGACTGCAACGGCAGTTCGCCAGGCGATTCGGCCGTCCGCCGACGATCTTCTTTAGCACCCCAGGCGGCCCCGCCCATCTGCTTCGAATCTGACCCGAATCGTGCGGATCTGCAACCTTTTCTCATCAAGCGTTGGGATGCGGCGCCGATGGTGTGCCGCGGTGGAGTATCGGCACACTCCCCGAACGCCATCCAACCGGCAAGGCGCCGCAATACCCAACCTGCGTCCCGCGTTCAGGCCGGGAACCGTTATGACAGGGCTGCGAATCGTCTGGGGCGTTCTCGTTCGCGGGAGCGCGCAGCTTTTCGGCCTGAGTTATCGGATCGTCCTGCGCGGAAGGAGAAGGAAGTGCAAAGAAAGAAGTATTGTTGCGACCGCCTCGGCATTGCTCGGGCTCACGCTGACGGCGCACGGCGGGGTCCAGGTCACCGGCAATGCGTGCAACCCGGACATCCCATCGTCCGCCTATCAGATCGTTGAGCTTCCAAGCGGTCATTTCAACGTGTCTCTGACCCAGCTGTACGCGCCATCTGGGAACACGTTCTTTGAGATTCATCCGACAAGCCCGGGCGTCATCATTGACAACGTGGTCATCGATGTAGACGGCCCACCGGCGGGCTCGCCTGTGATTGTTCGCGTGTTACCGGATTGCAATAATCCATTGGTGAGGATCAAGAGTGTCGGCAGCATTCTTCAAACCGGCACGGGCGAGACGCTGCTCAACAAGGTTGAGGTCGAGGAGGACATCGGATTTGTCCAGGTGGAAGCGATTGGCGATCTCTTCGCTGATCGCGACATTGTCGGCCCGGACGATCCGCCGCTCCAGGTGAAGCTGCGCCACTATGGGCCGGTTACCTGGAAAGGCGCCGCGCCCCTGACCGTTGAGCGACAGACGAACGGCGATATCTGTGAATGGCAGCTTGTGACCAACAACTTTGTATTCATACCTGCCAGAGGTGATGACAATTCGATCATTGCGATCGCTGCAACGGGCGCGCCGGGATTCGAGGTCGGCTACGAGTACCGCATTCAGGCCACTGGCCAACTTCTCTGCGACAACGTGCTCGGCGCACCGCCGGTCAACTGGGCCAGCCCGTATGTCTTCTCGGTCGAATCGGCGGGCCCTGCCGCCAGCGACGCCGACATCTCCGGCCCGGGCGGCGTACCCGACGGTTGCGTTGACGCGTTCGACCTCGCAGCGTTGCTGGCTGCGTGGTGCTCGGTCGCGGACGGAAACCCCTGCGGCACATGCGGCCCGTAAACGAGGGGCCGCCGCCCGTGATCACCACGAAATCCGTCTCAACGAGCTTGGCTGCACAGCTCACTGCGCTGTGGTAGGCGGGATCGAATCGGCGAAGGGTCGACCCAGTCTGGCAGTCGTGACGGCCTCATCCGGGCACGGGTGCTTTCTTGCGTAACATACTGCGCATAGGTCATTTACATCGATACATTTGAATCCTGATCTTGACTCTGGTAGACTATAGTTTCAATGAGCAAATCGATCTCCTCCCCACCACGCCGCGGCTCAGGCGGGCGAGACGCTCCCGAAATCGCCACCTTCGCCAACGCTGTGCGATACCTCTATGACCGCGTGGACATCGAGCGGATGCGCGTCGTGCGCTATGACGACAAGATGTTCAAGCTGGACCGCATGCGCAGGCTGCTGAGGGCCCTGGGTAATCCGCACGAGCAGATCCGCACCGTGCACGTAGCCGGCACGCTGGGCAAAGGCTCCACCGTTGCCATGATCGCGTCAATATTGCAAGGCTGCGGCTACGGCGTAGGGCAATACACCAGCCCGCACCTCGTTGACATCCGCGAGCGGATCACCATCAACAACCAGCGCATCAGCAAGAGCGACTTCATCCAGCTGACGCGTCAGGTCTCAGCCGCAGCCGCCAAGCAGCCCGGCGAACCGACGTTCTTCGAGCTCTTCACTGCGGTGGCCTTCAAGCATTTCGCGGACCAGGCCGTGGACATCGCGGTGATCGAAACCGGGCTTGGAGGCCGGCTCGACTCGACCAATGTGATCACGCCGGAGGTCACCGCCATCACGCGGATTGACTACGACCACACACACATCCTCGGCCGAACATTGACCGACATCGCCCGTGAGAAGGCCGGCATTTTCAAACGGGGCGTCCCCGCGCTGACCGTCGAGCAGACCGCCGAGGTCGAAAAGGTCCTGCGTGACGCGGCCGAGAAGCTCGCCGTGGGGCTTCGCATCGTGAACAAGGACATCGAGTTCAGTTGCCGCTTCGCCACCTCAGACGCGTTGGGGCCTCACACTCGGGTGTGCGTTCTCACCGAAACCAGCCAATTCATGCACCTGCCGGTGCCGCTGGCGGGCGATCACCAGGCCATCAACTGCGGGCTGGCCCTGGCGGTCATCGATTCGCTGAAGGGCGCGGGATTCGAGTTTCCCGAAATCCCGTTGCACGACGGGCTGGCCCAGAGCGCCTCGCCGGGCCGGATGGAGCTCCTGTGGAATCAGCCGCGGATCTTGGCCGACGGTGCGCACAATCCTGCCGCCCTCGGCGCGCTGATGCGATGCGTCGGAACCTTTGTCCCATACGACTCCATGATCTGCATCTTCGGGTGCTGCGACGACAAAGACATTCCCGCCATGCTCGACCAGCTCGCGCTCGGCGCGGACAAGATCATCTTCACCCGTGCCAAAGGCACGCCACGCGCAGCCGAGCCTCGCGATCTGCACCGGCAGTTCTCGGAGCGCAGCGGCAAGATGAGCCAGGCCGCGGCCAGCTTGCCCAAAGCCCTCGATCTGGCCACCCAGGCCGTCGGGCGGGACGACCTCATCTGCGTGACCGGCAGCTTCTATCTGGTTGGAGAGGCCAAGAAGCACCTCACCAATCTTGCCCGGAAACACCAGCAGCCCTGACCGAGGTTCGCAGGCCAACCTCCGCAGAGCTTATTTGATCGCACCCAATCCGCCGATACACTTTGCAGTGATGGATGCCCATGTCTCCCGAGGCCGGCTCTTTGCTGTGGTGCTTGCCTAGACCGTGCGCGATCCTTTGTGAGCAGGCGTCGCCAAGGCCTCGCGATCGCGGGGCTTTGTTGCCTCTTGGTCTCCCGAATCATTTGATGAATGACGAATGACCAAGCCGCCGACCACCAACGCCCGCGAGCCCTCCCCCGCCCCACCAGCCGACGGCGAATACCCCTTCCGGTACACGGCACGGTTGGCAAACGTCATCGAGACACGCTGGCAGACCTACTGGGACCAGCACCACACCTTTGTGACACCCAACCCCGGCGATCCAGGCTTCGATTCGGACAAGCCCAAGTTCTATTGCCTGGACATGTTTCCCTATCCATCGGGGGCGGGGCTCCACGTTGGGCATCCCGAAGGGTATACCGCAACAGACATCATCAGCCGGTACAAGCGGATGACCGGCTGTAACGTTCTGCATCCAATGGGGTGGGATGCCTTCGGCCTGCCCGCGGAGCAATACGCCCTCCAGACCGGCGTGCACCCTGCCGAGACGACCCACAAGTCCATTGAGACCTTTCGCCGACAGCTCAAGCGGTTCGGGTTCAGCTACGACTGGTCGCGCCAGTTCGCCACCATCGATCCAGAGTATTACAAGTGGACGCAATGGATCTGGCTGCGCGCGTACCACGCGTGGTATGACGCGAAGGCGAACAAGGCGCGCCCGATCGAGGAGCTGACCGAGGAGTTTGCATCCGGCAATCGCAGGATTGAAATGAACCCCGATGCCTCACTGGCAGCGGCAGGCGGGTCGTTTCAAGGACTCGTCATTCTGGAACACGGCAAGTCGTGGAAGCAATACTCGGCCGAGGAGCGACGCGCCATTCTGGACTCGTGGAGGTTGGCGTACCTGTCCCACCAATCTGTCAACTGGTGTCCGAAACTGGGCACCGCTTTGGCGAACGAGGAAGTGATTGACGGCAAGAGTGAGCGCGGCGGGTTTCCTGTCCACCGCAAGCCGCTTAGACAGTGGATGTTCCGCATCACCGCTTATGCCGAGCGCTTGCTGGCGGATCTCGATGGCCTCGAATGGCCGGACTCTACACTGGCCATGCAGCGCGAATGGATCGGCCGGAGCGAAGGCGCAGAAATTCAGTTCCAGCTTCGGTTTGATACACAGAACAACGACATTGATGTGTACACCACTCGACCGGACACGATCTTCGGAGCCACCTATGTGGTGCTCGCGCCGGAACATCGACTGGTCGAGACGATCATCAGCAATCCAGCGAATCACAAAGCCGCTGATCCCAACCAGGTTCATGACTATGTCGAACAAGCTCGGAGGCGTTCAGACGTGGATCGAATGGCCGAGACGAAGGACAAGACCGGCGTCTTCTCCGGCGGATATGCAAAAAACCCGGCAACGAACGAGTGGATTCCGGTCTGGGTGGCAGACTACGTCCTGATGGGCTACGGCACCGGCGCGATCATGGCCGTGCCCGGCCAAGACCAGCGGGACTGGGACTTCGCCAAGGAGTTCGACCTGCCCATCATTCGCACCGTCAAGCCGCCAGCCGACTTTGACGGCGAAGCGTATCTCGGCGACGGGCCGGCCGTGAACAGTGGTTTTCTTGACGGCCTGAACGTCGCCGACGCGAAAACGAAAATGATCGAGTGGCTGGAGCGAACGAACCACGGCAAAGGCACGGTGCAGTTCAAGTTGCGCGACTGGTTGTTCAGCCGGCAGCGATATTGGGGCGAGCCGTTCCCGGTCGTGCTCGACGACAACGGCAACCACTACCCCGTCATGGAACCGACACTGCCCGTCAGATTGCCGCCGATGGATGATTACACGCCGCCGGAAACCGACGAGCCGCGGCCGCTCCTGGCCAAGGCGACCGACTGGGTCAACACCACCGCTGGCGAAGCGGGGGTCAGCCCGGACATTCTGCACCAGGAGACGCCGGTGCGCCGCGAGACCAACACCATGCCTAACTGGGCCGGCTCCTGCTGGTACTACCTCCGCTTCTGCGATCCGAGCAACGCTGATCGCTTCGTCGGCGCCGAAGCGGAGCGGTACTGGATGGGTGAGCGCGGCGTGGACCTCTACATCGGCGGCGCCGAGCATGCTGTGCTCCATCTACTCTACGCCCGATTCTGGCACAAGCTGCTGTACGACCTGGGCGAAGTGTCCACCCCTGAACCGATTGGCCGGCTCTTCCATCAGGGGCTGATTACCACGTTTGCCTATCAGCGCAATGACAAATCGCTGGTGCCCATCGATCAGGTCGAAGAGCGTAGCGAAGGGCGATTCATCGAGACCGCCACCGGCCAGCCCGTCACGCAGATCGTGGCGAAGATGAGCAAGTCGCTCAAAAACGTGATCAACCCCGATGACATCATCGCCCAGTACGGGGCCGACACCTTCCGCCTCTACGAGATGTACATGGGTCCCCTGGGGGCCAGCAAGCCTTGGAATCCACGTGACATCATCGGGCCCTTCCGATTCCTGCAACGCGTGTGGCGTCTCGCCGTGGATGAACAGACCGGCAACCTGGCACTGCGCGCTGAACGTGATCCGAACGTCGAGCGGCAATTGCATCGAACCATCGCCAGGGTCGAAGGTGATATCGAGCGGCTGGCGTTCAACACCGCCATCGCCGCCCTGATCGAGTTCATCAACGTCGCCACCATCGCCGGGGGCCTGACTCATGATCAATTTCAGCGCTTTGTGCTCCTCCTCGCTCCGTTTGCGCCACACATCGCCGAAGAGCTGTGGTGCCGGCTCGGCCACAAGGAATCGCTGGCGTACGAACCCTGGCCGGCCTTCGACCAGGCGATGCTCACCGAGAACTTTATCGAGCTGCCCGTGCAGCTTGGAGGCAAGGTACGGGCCAAGATTACCATCCCCGCCGACGCCAACGTGAAGCAGATCGAAGCCGCAGCACTGGCCGATGCGAAGGTGACCTCATTGCTTGCGGGCAAGACCGTCCGCAAGGTCGTGGTGGTGCCCGGGAAAATCGTGAACATCGTCGCCGATTGAGACAAAAGAGCGACGTTGAGGCTTTAGGACGTAAGAAGCCCATGGACTGGAGTTCATGGGTTTCTTCTCTGGAGGGACGCGAATCTCCTTTGGTTTCGTCAGTTCCGGCGGTACACTTACCATTATGCGAACCGCCAGTGATTGGCGTGAGTTGTGCCGCTTTGATGATCTGTTGCAGGCTCGCGCGGTGGCCACCTCGGTCGCGGCGATGGAGTTCGACGTCCGCCTCTGCGCTGCAGCTGACCCGGCCGGTCAGGATGACGACGCCGGCCGGCCGCCATACGTCGTGGAGGTCGTTCACACCGACTGGCCGGACTTGGCCGAGGTGCTCGACGAGATCATCGACGAGCAACAGGAGTTCGATCTTCGGCTGGCGACCCGCGCAACCCATCGCGACGGACGACGAGTCATGGTCGTCATCATCCTCACCAGCGCCGCTGACATCTTGCTTCTACTCGGCCTGCTGGAGCTGTAGGAGATC
>JAPUKX010000107.1 GCA_027295435.1 Planctomycetota bacterium
ACGATGCACCGTATACCCGCTTCGATCAACAGTTGCGGGCCGTCGGTGAACGGGAAGAACGCATCGGAGGCGGCGATGGCCTCAGGGTCACCTTTGATACGGTCGCCGGCCTTGTCGATGGCGATGCGACACGCGCTCACGCGATCGACCTGCCCGGCTCCAGCCCCGATCAACTGCCCCGCCCGCCCGATCGCGACCGCATTTGATTTCAGGTGCTTGACCACGCTCCACACGAACGCAGCGTTGGCATGCATCGCCGCGCTGGGGGCGGGCCCTGCGGCGTGGTTCCATTGCGCTGGATCAGCCGGCAACGCGTCGCGTTCCTGGACGAGCATTCCGCCGATGATCGACTTGTAGCTCATTTGACGATTGCCGCTGGTCTTGAGCGTGCCGACGGCGAGCAACCGCACGTTCTTCCATCGCCCCCCCAGTATCTCGTGTGCCGGCTGGTCAAATTCTGGAGCAACAATCACCTCCAGGAACTTCTCACCATCGCAGATGCGCTGGGCGGTCGTCTTGTCGATGCGGCTGTTGACGGCCAGGACTCCACCGTAGGCCGCACGCGAATCACCGTTGTACGCCAGGTCAAATGCCGCAGCAGATGTATCGGCCACGCCTACGCCACACGGATTGGTGTGTTTGATGATGGCGGCACAGCACCGTCCAGAGTAAAGCTCGTCCAAATCCTGGATCAGCTCGAGCGCCGCAGCGGCATCGTGGATGTTGTTATAGCTCAAAGGCTTGCCGTGCAAGACCTCCCCAGAGAGGACGCTCGGCTCTGCTGAGGCGGGATCGATGTACGCCGCGGCCTCTTGATGCGGATTCTCGCCGTAGCGCAATTCACTTTTCCGGATGTATTTGAGGCGGAGAATTGACGGGAAGGCCCCCTCGCGTGAGGACGCCATCCAGGCGCCGATGCAAGAATCGTACTCAGCGGTGCGGTGAAATGCGGTGGCGGCAAGGTCACGACGAAGATCCAACGACGTTGCTCCGTTGTTGGCCTGCAGTTCATTGATGACCCGTTCGTATTGATCGGGCGAGCTCACAACGGTGACGAACTGATGGTTCTTTGCGGCGGAACGCAGCAGAGCCGGGCCGCCGATGTCGATCTGGTCGATCGCCTCGGAGTCAGCAACGTTCTCGTCGAGAATCGTCTCCTCGAAGGGATACAGATTGACGCACACCAAGTCGATGGGATTGATGCCGTGCCGCCGCAGCGCCTCCAAGTCGGCTTCGACATTGCGTCTGGCCAGCACGGCGCCGTGAATGGCCGTGTGCAGCGTCTTGACTCGTCCGCCCGCTATCTCCTCGAAGCCGGTGATCTCTTCAGTTCGGCGCACCTTGATTCCTGCCTCGGCCAGGATGGCTGCGGTTCCCGCGGTGCAGACGATCTGCACGCCCAGATCAGCCAGTGCGCCGGCAAAGGCGGGCAGGCCCGTCTTGTCGCTGACGCAAATCAATGCATGACGAATGGGGACGAGATCGGACATGGGGGGCAGTGGGCAGGAGTCAGGGGTCAGGGGTTAGGAGTCGGGGGTTCGGTGGTAGCCGCGGATGCGTAGCCGCGGGCTGTGTATATGTTCAATTCATCGACAGGTCGAGGGTAGCTTCCCCAAGGCTCGCCGCCCAACACCCAAAGGCCTTCCAGCCTCTCAATGCCGATCAGCGCCGCTGCAACGGAGAGGATCGAGGGGCGGATGTTGCGCGGCAGCGATGCGTTGCTCAATCGACTCAGTTGCGCGGCACCAGGCGGATCACTCGGCCGTCGTCGCCGGCGGCATACAGGTCCCCGGCTTGTATCCTACTGGCCAGCAGGTGCCGAACCTGCGGCAGATCGATGGACTTGATCACATTGCCCTGCCCGGCATCAACGAGGGTCAACTGTCGTAGTGCCTTGTGCCACACCATGATGCGGTTGCGATACCGGCCGATGACATTGCCCCCGACGTTTGGCGCGGTCCAGATCACCTCGCCGCCCGGTGCATCGATGGGCCTGGCGTCGAAGCACACCAGCCCCTCGCTGGGGATTTGCTGGTACAAACGATCTGCGATGAGGATGGGCGAGTCGGTGAGTGGGCTTTCAGTCAGGTATCGCCAGACGTTGCGCCCGGTCGCCATATCGAAGGCCCATAGGTGCTGATCAAGCCCAGCCACGTACACCATGCCGCCCCCGGCAACGGGGGCCGCGGCCACTGTGTTCAGCAACTGCTTATCCCACAGCCCAGTGGCCAACGACGCGTTGAGTGCCACGATCCGACCGTCCGTGCCGATGGTGATGACCGTCCCGTCGATAAGCAACGGCCGAATGCGGATGGACGAAGCGATCTGGTAGCTTCGCCATTGATAGCCGACCTCATATGAATGCCAGACGAGCTGGCCGTTGCGAGCGCCGTATATCAAGAAGGGGGCGAAAACCACAGGCGCGGTGTTGGCGATCTGCTCAAGCTGCTGCTTGGCGATCTGAGACCCCGTGTCGGCGTCGAGCACGAGCACGTTGGCGCCGACGGTCAGAAACACCCGCTCGAGTTGGCCGAGCAACGTAATGCCTTGGATCTCATCGAGCGGATCGGCCACAGGGATTCGCCACAGTCGCTGGCCGTCCTCGCGATGCAATCGGGTCAGGAAGTTTCTTCCGTCGAGAGTGAACACCGAGTCCTGCTGTATCGTGAACTGTCTGAGACCGGAGTTGTCTTGGGGAAACGTTTGCGTCTGAAAGTGGATGCGATAGCCCAGTTCACGGGCCGCGGTGGGGCCGATGATGTACTGCTCGTCGAGATCGGGCGCCGCGGGCGGCCCGGCGATCGTGGTCTGGGCGATGGGGTCGGGACGGTCGCGATCAGCGAGCGGTCGGCCGGGGGTCTGGCAGCCGACGCCGGCCGCCACCGTCGCCACCGTCCCCCACACCACGCCCCCCTGCAGCCAGCGATGACGCCAAAGGCCGTGGCCCTGCCATGTGCGTGCGGGGCGGTTCATCATCAATCAGCTCCCCAGTCCATCGTGGCCTCTGTGTCCAGCCGGCGCCGCAAGCCCACAAGTATCCG
>JAPUKX010000108.1 GCA_027295435.1 Planctomycetota bacterium
GGGAGGGGGCAGCCGAACGCCATCGGTCATCGGCGCGGCCTGGGCCGGCATAGATTTCCACCAGGTGGGTTTAGTTTACTCGAGCTGTTGGTGGTGTTGACAGTGACCCTGCTGCTTACCACGCTGTTGCTGCCGACCCTCTCGCTGCTTCGGGAGAATGCGTACCAGGTCATCTGCTCATCCAACCTCAAGCAAACGGGCCTGTCCACGGTGATGTACGCCGACGACCACAACGGCCGGCTGCCCCCTAGCGTCTTTGGTGCGCCTGGAGGAAACAAGCAGGAGATGATGGCCGCTCATACCGGCCAGGAGCCCGCAGGCGACCATTGGGAAGGTCTTGGGTGGTTGTACGCCCAGCATTACAGTGACGTTCCTGCGGTGTTCTACTGCCCAAGCCACACCGGGGAGCATCCGTTTGAACGCTACCATGCCCTCTACCCGCAATACCGTTATATGCAGGCGGCGGGGTCGCCCATCTACACAAACTATCATTACGCCGGTGACAGGGACTGGGTGACCAACTCGTGGCGGCGCCTCGAAGAAGGGAGTTCACTGGTGATTGCGACCGACGGTCTGCGAACGGTACGCGACTTCAATCATCGCACCGGGCTCAATGTGCTTCGCGCAGACGGCTCGGTCCTTTGGCGGGACAACATATTCAGACGCCTCGAGGGCTACCTGCCGCTTGGCGACATCAATGAATCCGACCTCGCTTTGGAATACACGGAGATGTGGAACATCATCCAGTCGCACAATTAGCCCCGGGCAGGTCTCACAACATCGATGAGGGCAATCGGTCCACGAACCGGGGCCGAATCTTTGAGAAGACGCGGCTGGGCGGCCCCTTCCCGATTTCAGCTGCCTTCGCCCGACCGTGCGGAGCTCGTTCCTGCCGGCCGCTGCTCGTCTATGCTGTGACCGGGACGGAATCCTCATGATGCCAGCTTCGTCAATCGTCACCGGGGCGGCCGGATTCATTGGATCTCACCTCAGCGCAGCTCTACTTCGCCGCGGCGTTGCGGTGGTGGGCGTAGACAACTTCGACCCGTTCTACGATCGCACCGCCAAGGTGGCGAACATTGCGCCGTTGCAACGCGACGGGTTTGAGCTGGTGGAGGCGGACATTCGCGACGGCGAGGCGATGTGTCGGCTGTTTGACCGGGTTCGCCCTATCAGCGTGTTCCACATCGCGGCCCTTGCCGGAGTGCGGCCCAGCATTCAAGAGCCTGCCCGCGTCGTGGCGGTCAACGTTGAGGGGCTGGTCAATGTGCTGGAGGCAGCGCGTCGTTGCGGTTGCCGGCGATTCGTCTTTGCCTCCAGCTCAAGCGTTTACGGCAACCCCGAAAAGGTGGGACCGTTCTCGGAAGATGATCCGGTCGATCAACCTATCAGCCCCTACGCCGCTACCAAGCGAGCCGGCGAATTGCTCTGCTATACGTATAGCCGGCTGTACGAGATGGTGATCGCGTGCGTGCGGTTGTTTACGGTCTATGGGCCGGCCCAGCGACCCGACCTGGCGATCGGGAAGTTCATGCGCCTGATCGCCGACGGGCGGCCGGTCCCAATGTTCGGCGATGGGGGAAGCAGCCGGGACTACACCTACATCGATGACATCATCCACGGGGTACTGGCCGCGCACGACCGCATCCAGGCCTCGAACCTCTCCGCCAGTCGCGGACAAGCCTCAAACCATTTCCGAATCTGGAACCTCGGCGGGTCGAAGCCGGTCGCGCTGCGGAGGATGATCGAGGCGATCGGAAGCGTCGTGGGCAAGACGCCAAGGATCGAACAACTGCCCATGCAGCCGGGAGATGTCCAGCGCACCTGGGCGGACCTGGGCCGCAGCCGCGCCGAGCTCGGATACGAACCGAAGACCTCGTTCGGGGACGGCCTCCGCAAACAGTGGGTATGGATGCGGGAAATCATGGCCAAGGCGAGGGTGTAGTGGACGCCGCCGGGGGATAAGCCGGGCGCGCCTTCGGTTCTCAACAGCAGCTATTGGTTGTCGCGCGATTCTGATGAAGATGTCGCGACGAGACGGAGCATCTGGACAAGGTGTCGGCCGATCTCTGGATCAATCAACTCGTAGGTTGACGCCCGCACCGTATCAGCCAGCAGGGCATGATCGAGATGGAACAGTGGGACGGTGCGATGGAAGCTTGCGCCGTAGCCGTGCCCGGCCTGCTTGTAGGCGTGTTCCAGGTCTGGGAACAACATGCGCAGCGATGCGCTGCCGCGGGTCATATTGAAGTCACCAACCACGATGTCCGGCGGCGGGGCACTCGTGTCCGCCAGCAATCGCCGCGCCGTGCGAGCGACCTCGGCCCGCGACCTCCGCAGGTCGGACGGAAAGTCAACAGCGTACACCGTGATCGGCTGACCGAGACGATCGCTCGTATCGATCTGAAACATTGCCACAAGGATGTCGTCGTTGGCGACCAGTGCTCGCGCTTCCAGGATCGGTAGTCGCGTAAGGACGGTGAACGGCCGCACCATCACGGGTCTGGCGCTTTCGCCCAGCCAGGCCTGCAGGCGTTCCGATCGGCGCGTCCCGATTGAGTGGCTCAGGATCGTCAGATCACCGCCCAGCTCGAGGATCTTTTCAACGTGGGCGTCGTACCGGCCGCGCTTCTCGTGGCTCATGTTCCAGTGCACGAGGCGCAGCCCGGGGACGTCGGTGACCGCAGCGCGAAACCAGAAGCGATGCTCGATGGTGGTGAAGTAGACCCCGATGGCCGCGCCGATTGCCGCCCATATCCCGAGCCGGCACCGCCTCAAACGGGGCTTCTTGGCCGGCCGGCTTGCCCCGGCTAGACCCAGGAGCGTGGCCAGCAGCGCGACGGGCGTCGGAATCCACAGCAGCCATTGACTCCAACTGTAGCGATCCGAAGCAATGCGCCCGATCAACCACCCTGCCAGGATGACCGTGGCCAGAACAACACAACCGATGCCAAGCGTCTTGAGGATGATGCGGATCAAGTTGGCTTCAACGGCTGAGTCTAGGAGGCGAGGTGGAAGGGGAAGAACAATGGCGCCACCAGCGTAGAGATAACGGCGACGAGCAATGTGAGTGGCGCGCCAAGTCGGGCGTAGTCCAGGAAGCGATACCCTCCCGGGCCGTAGACCATCAAGTTGGTCT
Source organism: Planctomycetota bacterium (assembly GCA_027295435.1). GTDB lineage: Bacteria > Planctomycetota > Phycisphaerae > Phycisphaerales > SM1A02 > JADFFQ01. The sequence goes on from JAPUKX010000108.1 coordinate 3,140, forward strand.
GGTATGAGACCGGCGACATGTAGCTGGAGCCGGCGGCGGCCATCAACACCAAGACGAACGGCTCGGGATTGACGGCGAGATCCTGGGCGGTGGCCATGGTGATGGGGAACATCAACACCGCGGCGCCGATGTAGGTGACGAGCTGCGAGAAAATCGCCGCGAGTAGAAAGACAACGAACAGCATCGCGTGCGGATTGCCGGCGATGTGCAGCGCGTCGCACACATTCATAATGTGGTGCGCGATGGTCGTAGCGGCCCCGGTCTCTTTGAGCGCCTCGCCCAGGCCCATCGCCGCCGCGATCACAATCAGCACCTGCCAGTTGATGGCGTTTCGGGCGATGGTGCCGGTGATGCAGCGTGTCCCGACCATCGCCATAGCGCAGACCAACGCCGCGACGACGGGGGGGATCGGCGTGGCTATCAGCATGATCACCAGCGCCCCCACGATCCCCAACGCCAGCCAGGCCCGCTCGTGGCGGACCGGCCGGGAGCCCTCCACAGTCGAGACCAGGTAGAAATCATCGCTGTTGCGATAGGTGGTGACGAACCCCGCGTGCGTGTCCAGCAAGAGCGTGTCACCCGGCTGCAAAACGATGTCGCCAATCTTGGCCTTGACATGTTGGCCGTGGCGGTGCACGGCAACGATGGCGGCGTTGTAAATGGTACGGAACCGCGTCTCGCGTATGGTCCGCCTCACCAACGGCGATTCGCGGGCCACCACCGCCTCCACCAAGGTGCGCTGCCGGCGACCCGCCGTGACCTTCTGGACCTGATCCGTGGCTGGCGCCAACCCCCGGATCTTGCGCAGATCGACCACGGATTCGAGGATGCCCACGAAGCCCAGCCGATCGTTGGCTTGCAGGCGCTCGTCGGGCGACACGGCCGGCAGAACCTGCGCTTCACGCTCGATCTCGGTGAGGTAGAGGCCGGGCAGATGTCGCAGCCCCGCCTCTTCGATCGTCTTGCCCACGATCGGCGAGTCACCCTGCACCACCATCTCCACCTTGTACTTTCTCGCCTCTTCCGTGACTGGTTGAGCCGGCTTTCGCTGGGGCAGAAGCCACCGCGACGTGAGCAGAATCAGGGCGATACCCGCGATGGTGCTGGGGATTCCGATTGACGCGATGCCCCAAAACCGAGTCTGGGCGGACGGTTCAGTCACGCCCAGATCACTGAGCCAGGGCGGACCGCCGCGGACGTAGGCCAGGTACAGTCCCATCACCACGATATTGGATGCGGTGCCGATGTAGGTGATCTTGCCGCCCAGGATCGCGGCGAAGCTCAGCGGCATGAACAGCTTCGAGGGGCTGATCCGTAGCTTGCGAGCCCAGTCGCTCACGATGGGCAGATACATGGCCACGATCGGGGTGTTGTTCATAAACGCGCTCATCAGGGCCACGGGGGGCATCAGCCGCAGCTGAGCGCCGAGGATCGTCTTGGGTCGGCCGAGCAGCCGCTGGGCGAGCGCCGCCATGCCGCCGGTTTCCTGCAGCCCCGCTGCCACCACGAACAGGGCTGCGATCATCAACACGGCGGGATGGGCGAAACCGGCGATGGCGTCCTGCACCGGGACAATGTCCAAGAGCAGCAACAGGGTCAGGCCGCCGATCATCACGACATCGACGCCGATGCGATTGGTGGCCAGAGCCCCGATCACCAATCCGATCGTGCCGAGTGTGAACCACGCTTCCCATTCCATCGCGGTTTGACTGCCGTTGTTGAGGATTGGCCCTGGCTACACCGTCGCGGCGATGCCCAGTGTCTCTATTGCCTCAATGATCCTGCCGTGAACGCCGACCACGGCGCAAACGACGCCGCGATTGGCTTCCAGTCGCCGGCCGTGGGTGAAGTCGAGTTGGGCTCCGGTGATATCGGTGACCACTGCCCCCGCTTCCGTGGCGATGAGCATCCCTGCGGCGTGGTCCCAGACGTTCTCGACATAGCCTTTCGTCGTGGGCATTCGAAGATAAGCATCGGCTTGTCCCCGGGCGACCACCGCATATTTGCATTGACTGTCCAGGTGGGTGTATTCAACCACAAGCTCAAGATGCTCTAGAGCCCGCTGTGTATCGCTATGGCGGGAATGGGCAGCCTCCACCGATTCACACACCCGCACGGTCTTGGCGGGGCCTGATCCCTGACCGGTCCCGCAACGTACCGGGCGCGGCTTGCCGGGCGAATCATCCGCAGGCCATTCCCAACTGCCCGATCCGACCGCGGCGGCGTAGATCGCTCCGTGGGGGTCGGCCTGATCAAACGGACGGCTCCAATCCAGCGACAGGTTCGGACAGCCCATCACGCCCAGCACCACCTGCCCATGCTCGATCTTCGCCAGCGCGATCGCATATTGCTGGCCGCGCAGGAATCCTTTTGTGCCGTCGATGGGATCGAGCGTCCAGTACGCCTCGGCCGGGGCATCATGATCGCAGGCGTCGATGGCCGTGAGCACCTGCTCGGCGTTGACACCGGCGTGGACGGTGCGGACCACTTCGATAACCGCGTCGCGAACGCCCGCGTGCTCGTCGGTGCGCAGCCGGTCAGCTTGTTCCTCGCCCGCGATGAGCACTTCTCCGAAGGCGGTTCGCAACGCCATGACGATGATTGCCTGCACGGCGAAGTCGGCCACGGTGACCGGGCTGCGGTCGTCCTTGGTGATTTGCCGAACGCGATCAAGATCGCGCTGCACGGCCCGGGTCACGCCGCACGCCGCGGCCACCGCATCAATTGCAGTCCCAAGCGCGGGATCGGAGTTGTTCATCTGGCTCCTGTTCATCCGGGCAGAGCAAGGGGTTCTCTTGTTTGCCTTGTGTATTGGTCGTGGCCGCGTCGGAAGCACTCAAGTGATTCGAGAAAGGCTTCGGCTCGGGACCGCTGTTTGTGCTCCTGCCTGGCGGCCTCGGTGAGGTAGCGCTGACCGTTGAAGCAGCGATCTGTCGTCAGGTGGAACATCTGCTCGCTCAGGTCCATGCCATCCCGCCATACCGGCAACTGCTCAAAGCGATCGCATTTCATTGGTAGTCCTGAGAATCCATTCTAACGGCCACCGCGGGGAGGACCGAACCTGATCAGACAGGTATCAACGCTCCGGGATGTGCGGTGACGTCGCCATTGCAAGCCAGAAGTAAGGAGGGGGCTCAGCCCGTTACGGCGGCCGCCGGCTGCCAGTTCGCCTTGAACTCGCGCAGAGCCTCGGTGAACTCATCTTCAAGGCCCTTGAAGCTTTCGGCCTGGGCGAGCTTGGTGCGGAGATCCTTGTGGGGGCCGCGCATAGCGTCCAGCAGATCCCGTTCGAACGCATGAACGTCGCCCAGCTTCAGGTCGTCCAGGAAGCCGCGAGCGCCGGCGAGAATCGAGATGCACTGATCGATCGCGTCATACGGCATGTACTGGCCCTGCTTGAGCAGCTCGACCATACGCGCGCCACGGTCGAGCTGCTTCTGGCTGGCGGGGTCCAGCTCGGTGCCGAGCTGGGCGAACGCCTCCAGCTCGCGGTAGGCCGCAAGGTCTAAACGCAGGTGGCTGGCCACCTCCTTCATCGCCTTGATCTGAGCGGCCGCGCCCACCCGGCTGACCGAGATCCCCACGTTGATCGCCGGACGAACACCGGCCGCGAACAGCTCCGGCTGAAGATAGATCTGCCCGTCCGTTATGGAGATGACGTTGGTGGGGATATAGGCAGAAACGTCGCCCTCCTGCGTTTCGATGATCGGCAATGCTGTCAGGCTTCCCCCGCCATGCTTCTGCGACAGCTTGGTCGCGCGTTCGAGCAGCCGGCTGTGCAGATAGAAGACATCGCCGGGGTAGGCCTCGCGCCCGGGCGGCCGGCGCAGCAGCAGCGACAGCTGGCGATACGACTGGGCCTGCTTGGACAGATCGTCATAAACGCACAGCACGTGCTTGGGCGTCTTGCCCTCCTTGCCTTGCCACATGAAGTGCTCACCCATTGCGCAGCCGGCGTAGGGTGCGATGTATTGCAGCGGGGCGGGGTCAGCTGCCCCGGCCGACACCACAATGGTGTAGTCCATCGCCCCGTGCTGCCGCAGCGTCTCCACCGCCGCCACCACGGTTGACTCTTTCTGGCCGATGGTGACGTAGATGCACACCACGGCGTCCGGCGTGCCCCACCAATCGCGCTGGTTGATGATGGTGTCGATGGCGATGGCGGTCTTGCCCGTCTTGCGGTCGCCGATGATCAGCTCCCGCTGACCCCGGCCGACGGGGATCATCGAGTCGATGGCCTTGATGCCGGTTTGCAGCGGCTCCTTGACCGGCTGGCGATAAGCGATGCCAGGGGCGACGATGTCGAGCTTCCGTGTGAGCCCGCCGGTGTCGATCGGCGTACCGCCGTCCAGCGGATGACCCAAGGGGTCCACTACCCGCCCCAGCAACGCGTCGCCCACGGGCACTTCCAGCAGCCGGTTGGTTGACTTGACCGTGTCGCCCTCGCGGACGGCCAGGTAGTTGCCGTAGATCACCGCTCCCACCGTATCCAGTTCGAGGTTCATCACTTGGCCCATCACGGCGCCTTCGGTGGTGTCGAACTCCAGGAGTTCCCCGGCCATGGCCTTGGACAGCCCGTAGATTCGAGCGATCCCGTCGCCCACCTCAAGAACGCGGCCAACCTCGGAGATCTCCAGCTCACTGGAGAACTGCTCGATCTCCTGCTTGATGACGGATGTAATTTCTTCGATCTTGATCTTCACGGCTAACTCTCTTGAAACCACAGATGAACACAGATGAACACGGCCAAGGAGTATTACCAGGAATCCCTTGCCACGCTACATGACGAGGCGTTTGATTTGGATTCTCGGAATACCGAAGTTGATGAGGAGGCAAACAGGAAGTCCAGTGGCCTTGAGGTAGTTGAGGCACTGAGCCATGTGCACCTCGTCAAACGCCTTGGCCGCTTTCAGCTCAACAAGAACGCGGTTCTCCACTAGGAGGTCCGCAAAGTATTCTCCAACGACGATCCTATCATAGTGAACATGAATGGGCGCTTGTTGTTGGAGGTCGAGGCCTTGCGCGCGTATTTCATGAGCCAATGCATTCTCGTATACTCGCTCGAGGAAGCCGCTGCCGAGGGTATTGGCAACCTCAAAGGCGCATCCAATGATCGTTTCCGTGATCTCATTGAGTTTCAATCTGCGTTTATCTGTGTCAATCTGTGGTTCATTGTTCATGGCGACTCGTTCTTTGTCGCGATCTCGTAGATGACCGTGACGCCGGCGCGGACGGTGATCTTGCCGGGGACGATGGGCGGCGGGACGGCGGCTTCGGCCAACGCCGGGCCGGCACGGGCGGCCATGGTCCGGATCGGCTGCCAGTGCGCGGGTTCGTCCAGGGTGATGGTGATGATCCGAACGAGCTGCACCGACGCGGCGTCGGCCAGAGTGTGCGCGTCGGCGAGGGCGTTGGCGGTCGCGGCGGCGATCGCCTCCGCTCGATGGGTGCGCGGATCGGCCAGGTCGAAGCCGATAGCGCCGATCGAGTTGGCTCCGGCCTGGTTTGCCGCTTCGATCAGCTCCCCGGCCAGATCGAGCCTCTTGGTCTTGATCGAAAGCGTGTTGGTCACCTGGTAGCCGATGATCTGCGGGCGCCACTCCGGACCCGCCTGGCGTGGGCGTCGCGAATACTGCGGCTGGAGGTGGAACTGACCGGTCTCGTATTCGTCCTTGGTCAGGCCGACCTCCTCGAGCGCCTCAACGACATCGACCATTCGCCGGCTGTTTTCTTGCAGCGCCTCGCCGGCCTGGGTTGCTTCGGTCACCACGCCAACGTTCAGCCGCAGTTGATCGGCAGGCTTGTGAAGCTGGGCGTCGCCGCGAACCGTGAGCTTCGCAACAACCTTGTGACGATCATCGGTGTTCGAATCGTCCGTGAACCCAAGCGCTGCTCCGGTGTAGCCCTGGTTCTGGGGGTCGGCCCAAGCCCAGGGAGTCGTAAGCAGGCAAAGGGCGACCGCGACGGTTGGAATTGCCGCATTCATGTTCCGTCTCCTTCTTCAATGATCTGACGGGCGCGGTTGCGGATTGTCACCCCGCCGCTGGTCAGCAGATCGTGACGCATTCGGCGAAGCCTCCCGGCCACGGAGCCGTCGATGAGTTGATCGCCGATGCGCAGCTTCAGGCCGCCGATCATGGTCGGATCAGTGTAGGCATAGAGCACCGGCTCTTTGGCGAGCGCGGCGCCGATGCGGTTCCGAATCGAATTTAGCTGCTCTTCGTCCAGCGGATCGGCAGTGTACAGATCGACCTCGACGCGGCCGAACGTTTCGTGCACGAGTTGGTCGTAGGCGTCGCTGATCGCTTCCAGATGCCCCAGGCGACGCTTTTGATTGAGAAGCAGCAGGAACCGCAAGGTGAGGTCGGTCACCTCGCTGTGAAAGATTCTGCCCAGGCCCGCACCGCGCCTGGCCCGGTCGATGATGGGGGAGCAAAGGAATTCGTGAAAGGTCCGATCGCCCCGTGCCAGTTCGCAGATCTGCTCGAGCTCCTCGCCGACCTCGACGATCTTCGCCCGCCCACCGGCCTGCTCGGCCAGCGAGTAGAGGCTCCGGGCGTAGACTTGGGCCACGGCGTCGGTGTGCATGGAACGGGGTGAAGTCAAAGTCAAAAGTCAAAGAAATAGAAGGTCAAAAGATCGTAGGGTCCGCTGTGCGGGTCAGCTCCTCTAGCGGTGACGAGCGCTGGTCAATTCGCGCAGCGAATCATCGATCAGTCGCTGCTGGTCTTCGGCTGAGATCTCTCGTTGCAGGATTTTGGACGCGATGTCGGCGGCGAGGGTGGCGGCTTCGGCATGCAGCTCGCTGATCGCGGAGCGCTTAGCACTTTCGATCTCGCGGGCGGCGCGCTGTTTGAGCTCGGCGAGCTCGGCTTCGTTGCGGGTGCGCAGCTCCTGGGCCACCGCGTTGGCGTCGGTCTTGGCCCTGGCGATCATCTGGTTGGCCTCGTCGCGGGCGTCGGCCAGTGCCTGTTCGTACTCCGCCAAGGCAGCCTTGGCCTGCTCGCGGGCCTCTTCAGCGGTGTCGATCTCCTGGCGGATCTTGCGCTGCCGGTCATCGAGGCCCTTGACGATCTGCGGCCAGACCTTCACGTAGAGGAAGCCGAACGCGATCAGGAATACCACCAGCGACGTGACCGCCAGCAGCACGTTCGGGTCCATGACCTCGACGTGTTCTACGCCGTGCTCAGCAGCTTCTTCGGCAGCAAGCAACAATGGCATCTCGTTGGGTCCTTGGGCTTCTTCGAACCATCTGATCGGCGC
>JAPUKX010000109.1 GCA_027295435.1 Planctomycetota bacterium
CCCCGATAGTCCACCTTAATATGGCCCTTCTCGACCCCAACACCCAGACTGTCATCAAACAGCCCGTCGAACCGTCCCTGGACACCGACCGCGACGAGAACAACCTCGCAATCAATCGTCTGCGTTTTGGATTCGTCGTTGACATCAACGATCGTGACCGTATGCCCGCCGTTGGAACCGGCATCGATCGCCTTGACCGTGTGGGAGGTATGAATGGTCATCCCCTGCTTGGCGAACACGCGCTGCGCCAACTTGCAAACATCGTCGTCTTCAATAGGCAGGATTCGATCGAGCATCTCCACCACGGTCACGTCCGTGCCGAAGGCATTGTAAAAATAAGCGAACTCCATTCCGATCGCGCCGGAGCCGACGATGAGCATCGACTTCGGCTGCGTTGGGAGGTTCATCGCTTCATATGAAGAGATGATCGACTTGCCGTTGCAAGGGGCGAACGGGAGCTGCTTCGGGGCCGCGCCGGTTGCGAGAAGGACACGATCGGCGGTCAGGGTCATCTTCGGCTCCCCGGTCCCCGCGCCGCTGTAGTAGTCGCCGGTCGGCTCATGCACCGCAACCTGGCACGGGCTGTGCGCCGTCTTACCACTGAGAATCATGGCATGACCTTGATGATGGTCGATCTTGTTCTTCTTGAAGAGGTACGCGACGCCTTGGTTGAGGGTCGAAGTGAGGTCGCGGCTTCGCCCGATGACCTTGGACCAGTTGAGCTTGACGCGGTCGAACTCGAGCCCCCATTGATCGCCGTGGGTCACGGCTTCGCGGTAGACCTCGGCCTGGTGCAACAGGGCTTTGGTCGGGATACAGCCCCAGTTCAGGCACACGCCGCCGAGCTTGTCGCGCTCCACACAGGCGGTTGTCAGGCCGAGCTGTGCGGCGCGGATGGCTCCGACATACCCCCCCGGCCCGCTGCCGATCACAATCAAGTCGTAGTGCTTGGATTCATCCACGTGTCAGGCCCTCACCGTCATGGTGTCGTGGTGCGCAATGCAAGGCCGGCATTGTAACGCGGCGGAGCCGGTGGCGCTGGCGATTCGGCTGGAACCTGAATCAACTGTTCGCCGCAGACGGCATCGAGACGCCCGAGCAAATGGCGCAGATCCTCGCCCTGGACTGCGACTACGGCCAGGGATACTTGTTCTCAAAGCCGCTGGCCGCCACGGAGGCGGAGGCGATCATCGACAAGCATTTCCTTGTTTGCAAGGCCGCGTGATCGCCTCACCCTTCGGTCCAAAGCGGGGGCACCGCAGCACCATTGCTCCGAACATTGACGGCTGTACCGTGCGCATCTAGCATCCGCCTCCCGTTCGATGTTGGAGCGCATTGTGCCGACCGCCGTCATCAGCGACATCCACGCCAACCTCGAGGCGCTCCAGGTGGTGCTCGATCACATCGACACCCAGAACATCGATCGCATCATCTGTCTGGGCGATATTCTCGGCTACGGCCCGAGCCCTGTGGAGTGCGTCGATCTGGTGGCCGAGCGCTGTGAATGGTCGTTGATGGGCAACCACGACTTCGGCGTGGTCTACGAGCCAACCAACTTCAACCTCGCCGCGGAGCAGGCCGCGTACTGGTCCAGAGAGCAGTTCGAAGCTCAACCGGGCAGCGACAAAAGCGCCAAACGTTGGGAGTTCCTCAGTCGGCTCCGCGTGCGGGTGAGCTTCGACAGCTTCCTGTGCGTTCATGGCACGCCTCGCCGGCCGATCAACGAGTATCTCTTCCCCGAGGACGCCGTGAACTCTCCCGTGAAGATGCAGCAGATCTTCGAGCTGATCGACCGGTACTGCCTGGTCGGCCACACCCATGTCCCTGGGGTGTTTACCGACGAGCCGGATTTTTATCCGCCGGAGGATCTTGACGGGGAATACAAGCTTCGCGACGATGAGAAGGCGATCATCAACCCCGGCTCGGTCGGCCAACCGCGCGACCTCGACCCGCGAGCCAGCTACGCCGTCATTGACGACGATCGCGTCAGATTCATCCGCCTGGAGTACGATATCGATGCGGTCGTGGCCAAGATCCGCAGCGTCCCGGAGCTTCTGGATTGGCTGGGTGAACGGCTCTACGAAGGCAGATAACTCGCGGCCGTCCCAGTGGCGCGACCGCCCGGGGGGCCCATGATCGTCGGTGTCTTCCCGCATGGATCCTCGCGTACGACGCATTGCCATCACCGTTTTCGTGCTTGCCTTGGCCGGCGGCGTCGTGATGTCGATGCTGCTGCCAAAGCGGTCCCCCGGGGGCAGCCCGCCTCCGACCGCTCAACCGACCCAGGCCGTCACGCAATCACCCGAGCCCGAACGCTCCGGTGAGACAGCCGCAACGGGCGCCTCGGCCGCAACCCAGGAATCTGACCCGGCGGGCGACACTTCCGCGGACGTTCCACCTTCCGGCGAACCCGCGGAGCCCATCGCCGGATTGCACGCCGTCGCCCCGCCCGGGGAGATCTCCGCGCCCGGTGTCGCGCCACATTCGCTGGGCTCGCTCGAACCACGCGATCACCGGATGCAGGTGCAGCTCTCCCGCCGAGGCGCGGGCATCAAGTCGATCGCCTACAGCAACATCTGGGAGACCGCGTTCGCGAAGCGCCAGGCGGCCGCTTATTACGAAGCCGTGGCCGCCGGCCGAACCCCCGGCGACCCATTACCCGACGAGCGGTGGCGCTACATCCTGCAAACCGAGCAGCCGTACAAGTGGTACGACGGCACGGCAAACTCTTGGCTATCCCTCACCGTCCCCCTCCTTGCTGTCTATCGAGTTGAGATCAACGGCGAAGATGTTCCTCTGCTGAAAGAATCAGTCTGGTCGCAGACGGCTCCCGGCCGCTTCGAGACCCGGGTGGTGGACGAAGAAGAAACACCCATCCTGCATATCACTCGACAGCTCATCCTTGGCGGCAACTATGACATCACCTTCCAGCAGCGCCTCACCAACCTGACCGAGAGGTCGTTGGAGGTCAGATGGGTGCAATACGGCCCCCCGGAGCTGCGAATGGATCGAGCGCGGTACATCGATCGCCGGCGGGATCGCATCGCCTTCCTCCAATATCCCGTCACCTATCCCGACATCATCAACACCGACGACAACGACTATCTCTTCGAGCACAACCCTCTCCTGAAACGAACTGACAAGGCGCTCGAGCTGGTCGATCGCGCCAAGAAGGCGAATTTCGCCGTCGATTCGCAAAGGCTAAGAGAACTGCGGACTCTCTGGCCAACGCAGGAGAGTCTCAACGAGAACTATGAGCTTGCATGGTTCGCCGCGACCAACCGGTATTTTGCGCTCGCGGTGCATCCGATCGTTGACGCCCAAGGCGGCGGAACTCTCTCGCTTGAGGACGTCGTATCCGAAATCCGCACCGAAGCTCCCGGCAACAAGGGCGACA
>JAPUKX010000011.1 GCA_027295435.1 Planctomycetota bacterium
CACCCACTCACTTGCGTTCGGGGCTCGGTTCGGGTGATTCGAGACGTGGTTCTGCTCTAGCATCTGTGTCACCAGGCTCCGCTGCAACGCCGGACCGCTCCCTGACGGTCACGGCTCGGTTCTTTCAAAAAAAGAGGGCCCTCTGGCTCCAGTCTCTGTCAACCTCAGCGGCCCGCTCAAGATAGGAGCGAAAGAGCGGGCATGAACGGACGGTCCTCTCCTGACTGATTCAGTCAGGAGCTGCCGTTCGCGGGGGAGGATCGCTAAACATATTTTCGGAGAGCAACATCGAAACTGCCTGCGCAGGAAACGGTCGTGTTGATCCGGCGATCTGACCGCACCGGTCGTTTCCGCTATCAGGCTAGCACTGGTAAGTCGGGGTCCTGGGGTCGCGAAGCGGCAAGTGGTTGAAAACGCGGCGAAAAAAGTTCGGAAAATCTGTGATCCTATGAGAGCATTGCAGAGTGAGCGGTAGAATGGGCCCCACCGTCACGGTGGGCCATACCAGGGCTCCGGAAGCTGTGAAGGAATTCGTTTTCGGCTGCGCGGATCGGCGTGAGGCGAGGCTGTGAGTTTTTGGGAAGGACTAGGTGTTCTTGATCCCGAGGTGCGGGGGGGCTCGGGCCTCGATTGCGATCGTTGCGATCAGCGATCGAGCTGCTGGGATGGTCGGGTTTAGCCGCCCATCGCCAGCTCCGGTGCTAGTCGAAAGGCGCGTTGTAAGTTATAGGTCAGGGCCGCCCACAAGGCTTCGCAGCGAACCTTCGGCAGGCCCCGCGTGGCGAAGCGTCGTAGCCCCAGCTTCTGCTTGATCCAAGCGTTGGGGAACTCCACCAGCGCCGCTCGCTGTTTGTAAATCGCCTGCGCCGACTCGCGCTGCATCTTGCGATCAAAGGCATCCACCGCCGGGTGCGCCTGTTGCAAAGAAACTGTTCGGCCCCGCTTGCCGATCTTCAGGTTCGGGCAACATTTCTGGCGCACCGAGCAGGCCCGGCAATCCTGGCCCGTCGCCGCCCATTGCAGGATGCGTCGCCCACCACTGAGTTCGCGCTCCTGCCGAAAGCTCAGCCGCTTCCCCTGCGGACACACCATCTCGTTGGCTTCGGCGTCGTGGTGGAAGCAAGTGAAGTGGTACGCCGGATCGCGTTGCTCGGCGCGTCCCGACGGTTGCTTCGTGCGCCCCGTCATCACCCCGTAGAAGTCAATCTGGCGCGTCTGCATGGCCACGACCGTTTCGTGGTTGGTGTAACCGGCGTCGGCCAGCATCTGTTGCGGGTATCGTCCGAAGCTATCCCGGAGCCGATCCGCGGCCGGTGCCAGTTGCGCCGCATCCTGCGGGTCGTTGATCGCTTCGACATCCACGATCAACCCGCTGTGAGCGTCGGCGGCGATTTGCACGTTATAGGACGGCGCCAGCCCGCCGTCGGAGGTATGCATGAAGCGCGCCTGTGCGTCTGTCGTCGAAGCGTGCGGTTCTTTCTTCTTGTCGTGTTTCTTCGCGGCCTGCAAACGTTGGATCTCGGCCAGCGCCTCTGCCAGCCTTTGCTCTTCGTCGCGGGCCGCACGACGACGGGCGGCTTGTTGCTGCTTCGTCGTCTGCTCTTCGGCTTCCTGGCGTTCGAGTTCTCCGATGTGTTGACGCGCCAGCTTCAGGTGCCGGCGGATTCTTTCCGCGCGCGAGAAACTCTTCTTGTTGACGTTGGCCCGGATCTTGGTGCCGTCGGTCGCCACCCGCTCGAGCGTGATGAGTTTCTTCATCGTCAGCATGGCGAGCACTTGCGTGAACAGCTCGCGCAACGCCTCGCCGTGGTTGACGCGAAAGTCCGACAGGGTGTGATGGTTGACCGGCCGTAGCGCCGTCAGCCACTGCAGACCGGGCTCATACTCCATCTGCCGGGCGATCTCGCGGGCCGAATGCAGGCCCTTGGAGTAGGCGTAGATCCAGATCGAGACCAGCAGCTGGGGCGAATGAGCGCTGCGCCCGGCATGGCCTTCGACCGCGCGGGCGGCGGCTTCGAAGCCGGACAAGTCGAGCCCCTCGACCACGCCCCAGATCTTGCGCGCCGGATGCTGCGGGTCGATCAGGCGTTCGACATCGAGCGGCTGGAGCCGTATCTGGTTGCGATTGAGGGGAAGATAGCGAGGTGCGGCGGAGTCTCGGAAGGACGACATCTCTAATTATATCATAGAGTTACCGCCTTGAAACCCCTTAATTGGGCCCTCGATGATTTTTTCACAGCTTCCTGCTCCCAATTCAGCATTTGAGGGATTTGGGCTTCTTTGAAATAGTTGATCCGGGCTTGGGAGCTGTAGACGCCCATCTTGTTGATCCACCCACCCAGGTTCGTCGAGCTGGCCACGTCGGGCGAAGTCGTCACGATCCTGGCCGCGATCTCAGGACGGCGCGTAAGCGATGTGAGCAGCGAGCCTAGAACCTGTTGAGTCGAGCGCTTCCCCTTATGGGTCGAGCCAAGAGTCTCGGGAATCTCAGAAGGGCGGGGCCCCGAGGGCACGGGCCACTTTCTGTCGCTCGATCTCCCGGCTTTGAAAGAATCGATGTAATTCGCCTCCTCAGTTCCGGGCGCAAAACTCGCAAACTCTCTTCCCCTCGGCACTCCGAGTTCCATCCGCAACTCGTCCATCTGAGCGGTGGTCAACAGCTTGGAGTGGTTGAGCGGATCACCTGCAATCGGCAGGCCCCAACCCTTAATGGTGTAGGCAATGATCACGACAGGCCGGTCCCGGACCTGGTCAGCCCGCTCGTAGGCATCCAAAATCATGTCGAGGTCGTGACCGC
>JAPUKX010000110.1 GCA_027295435.1 Planctomycetota bacterium
TCGGCGGTCGCCGTCGGCGTCGTAGTACATCCCGACGCCCGGGGCGTACAGATCGATGCGTTGAAAGTCCCGGAAGTCGATCGGATCCGGCGCCAGCGACCAGACTCCGCCGAAGAAGTCCGGGTAGGTGATTTGCAGCCACAGGCTGGCCCATCCGCCGGACGAGTGGCCGCTGACAAAGCGGGCCGTCGGCGCTGCGGTCAGCGGGAAGGTCTTCTCCAGATAGGGGATGAACTCCTCAACCAGCGCTTGGCCGACCGGACCGTTGTTCGCTGAGTCGGCAAAGACGTGGTGGCCGCCGTAACATGTGGGATCGAGCACAATGCGGACGATGCGATCGGCATATCCGGTGGCGTCCCACGTGCGCCGCATCCGGGGGGCGATCCTGTGATCGCTGCCGAAGCCGCCGATCCAGTAATACGCCGGATACCGCCGATCACCCTTCTCGTCGTAGTCCTGGGGCAGGATGATCGCCGCCCGCATCATCATGTCGCGGCCATGGAACTCGCTGAGCAGGTCGCTGCGCAGCTCTGCGAGCTTGATGCGATCGGTTTCTGGAAACGGTTGAGCCTTGTCGACCTGATCGATGTGCAGGGTGATTGTGCCGCTCGACTTGGCGTCCAGTTGAAATCGCGCGTTGGCGGTGTAGGCATTGCCCGCGGCGCCGATCGTCGGTGCATCGGGATTGAGCCGCATCACGGCTTGCACGGCGTAGTTGCCTGTGGCAATCGTTGACAACAGCCCGGGATACCCCAGCGCATCATCGTGGAAGATCAGCGGGTCGTTTGGCTTCCAGTCGATGACGTCCACGGCGAAGAACGGGGCCGGACGAAACCACGACGGACCCCGACGCGGCTCCCGCCTCTGTGACTCAGTGGTGATGATGTACACACGCCCGGTGAACGAATCCGTGAGCGACTCGTCGTACGTGACCACGAAGCGAAGCGGCGACGGCTCGGCGAGTGCCTGCGGCCGCGTGGATTGCCCAAGGCCCGGGCGAGCCAAGGCCGCGACGGCAACAAAGGCAAGCGCGAAAAGCGAGGGAAGCGACTTCCGGTGAATCAGTGGCATCGGTCAAACCAGTGCTCAGGGGTTGCGGTTGATCGTGGGTGGATCGTAACGTCACAAGCCCGCGGATTGCAATTCGTGCGCTTCTGTTGCTAGCGGCACAGCGGATCGTGGGCGCTGCGTCGACGGTTAGTCGCCGGCGATGAGCGTCGGCTTGAGCGCCTCTTCCAAGGCGAGCACGGAGTAGATCGTGGCCATGACCGGTTCGCCTTCCAGCCAGCGGTCGGCAGAGTTTTTCCAGCTTCCGTCATCACGCCGGCGGGCGACAAGCGCGTCGATGAGCTCTTCGCGCCAGTTGCGCTTGTGGCCGTCGATGTCCGTGATGATGTGCTGCTGGGCTGCCCGTAGCGCGCGAGCCATCGTGTGGTAGTAGTAGAACAGACCTTGCTGGCCGAGGCCGGGATTCTCATCAAACGTCCAGTGGCGGCGAATCCAGTCGAACGCGGCTCGGACCCGCACATCATCCGGCGAAAGGCCCGCGTACAACATGCTCTTGAATCCGGCGTAGGTCATGGACCCATAGCTGCGCAGGCTGCGCGGCTGACCGCTGGCAACCATTTCACCGGATCGACCCTCACCGGCTGAGGCACTGGCCAAGGATTCGCCGCCGTTGGCCGGGGTGTAGACGAATCCGCCGTCGTTGCCCGCCCACTCGGCTTTGTTCGTCGCTTGCAGGTTCTGGGCGCGGCTGACGAAGGCCAACGCTCGCTGGACGGCCGGCTCGTCGGCGCTGAGGCCGGCTTCGTGCAGCGCATCGAGCATCGTCTGGGTGTTGGAGAGGTCCGGCCGACCGCGATCGCCGTAGCCCGACCCGCCGTACCAGTCCTGCCGGGGGCTGAGTCCTTCGCTGTGGTCCCACTGGTTGACTTGCAGCCAGCGGACCGCGTCGGCGAGCTCATCGTGAAAGTCGTGCCGGTCGATGCTGGCCAGGGCCATGACCACAGAGGAGGTGACGTAGTTGGTCAGCGCGCCGCCCTCGAACGAGCCGTCATCCCGTCGTGCGGACCGTATGACACCCACAGCGTTGAGGAATTGGGCTTGGCTGATGCTCTGCGGTTGGGCCTGGATGAAGGCCTTGACGGCCAGGGCAGTCACCGCCACCGCGATTGGCGATGGCTTGTCGGGTTGATCGGTCGGCGTTGCCTGGACCTTGCTCATCCATCCGCCGTTTGGCTGCTGATTTGATTGCAGGTACGCAAGTCCTTCGGTGATTGCCTGCTGCGCTTTGAGCCAGTGATCGTGATTGATCGGAACCTGGCCGGGCTGCGTGGCGATGCGAAACGTCGCCGGCATCGGCTGGATGACCTGCTTGGGCAGCGGCGGCGGATCGTGTTCGGTGAGCTTTGTCGCATCGATGCGCGAATCGAGCGGGCGCTGCGGCTGTTGGTAGACCTCCTTGGCGCCGCCGCCACGGGCATCCGATTCCGGTTGCGTCGCCTGCTGTTGCGCCGCGAATCCACCGGCGCAACCCAAC
>JAPUKX010000111.1 GCA_027295435.1 Planctomycetota bacterium
ACGATGACCCGCTTGGCCGTGAACTCACCCAACGCCGTGCGAAGCCGCTGATCGTCCATGTACTCGATGGTTTGCACCGCGCGGCCGGACTCCCGCAGCTGGGTCGGGTCGGAAAGATCCACCACCCGCATGGCAACTTCCTGGCGCCGCGGCTGGCCCGCGGGCAATGCCTGATAGGCGATGATCAGTGGCGGCTCGAAAAAGCTGATCGTGTGGTCCCGATGTGAAAGGACCGCGGGCATGACGATATTGCCGTGGTTGTCGCGGCGCTGGAACTCGCTGATACGGTCGTCTTCGTGGTCAATCCACGTTGCGTCGAATCGCTTGGTGTCGGCCCTGCGGTGGGTGATGGAGTCGCCCGAATCGGTGCCGGCAGTGACTACGTAGGACCACTCGGCGGTGCGCGAGGGATAGAGGTTGTCGGCAGTGATCGGATCGCCGGCCGGGAGAGTCGCCAGCCTTTCGAACCCCGCGCAGCGTGCCGGGGCCGAGCAGCCACCCGCCGCTGCGATTGTGCATAGGACAGCGGCCATGATCGAGGGAAGCCGCCTCATGGAGCCAGCAGACCCTTCGCTAGCCAGAGTCGCCGCAGTTCGGCCGGATCAATGCGCTGGGTCACCGTTGCGTTGGCGTCAATGCGTTTGATTCGATGCCCGGCTGAGTCGAATGTTTGAGTGATGGAGCCGGCATCGAGGGCCGGTTGGGTGGTCAGCACCCAGTTGCCGGAGCCATCCTTTGCCGGTTCCCATCGATCGACCCGTTGCGGAAGGCGTTGCAGCCTGGAATCGTAGTAGTAGAAGGCCATCTCGCCGGTCAACGTGCCGTCTCGGGGCAGCAGGCTTCCCAGCATGAACACCTCCGGCTGGGAGAGGTACGCTTCGTTGGGGATGCTCCACTCCTTGGGGTCTCGCGTGAACCGCTCCTTGGAGCTGTGAATGACGGTGAGCGTGCCGTGGGGGAATCTCGGCTCCGGTGCGGTTCGTATGCCGGTCTCGGCCACGGTGCGAGACGCCTCGCCGTCCCGATGAGTCTGGAGGTTCGACCAGGTTTCTTCGCTGCGGTCCCAGGCCATCCAGTAGCGGCCTTGAACGTCGAGGTAGCGCTTGGCTTGAGCGTCGAGGACGCCCCTAGCCTCGATGAGCACCATCAGACCCGGCTGGCTCTCCATCGTGCTGTAGGTGTCCGGTGATCTTTGCGGGTCAACAGCACCTCGCATCGCCTCGGAACATTGCATGCTGAGATACCCCAGTTCGATGTCATCGTCGCGATTCCCAGACGCGGCCGGCTGGTAGATGCGGTACCACATCAGCTGGCCCAGCACCGACCGGAGCCGATCGGGCGAAAACGTTTTGATGATCGCTTGGCCTTGGGCCAGCCGAGCCCGGCGGCGCTCCATCATTTCGTCTGGGCTGCGAAGCTTGATCGTCGCAAAGCTGGCGTCAAACACCGGGCGCAGCCTCCCAAAATGATCCGCGCCGGTCACGATGAAGAACACGAGGAAGGTTTGCGGGGACGTGGGCAGTATGAGCCAGCCGTTGCTGACCTTCGCCTCAGTCTCCAGTGTCTGCTCCAGGTACAGGAGCTGACCATCGACATCGCCGTACCGCCTCGGCTCATTGGCAAGGATGCGGTACGGGCGGCCGGTTGCCTCGACCGCTCTGAACTGCTCATCGACGAGGGCCGAGGCCGACGCCTGGGCCAGCGTTGAGGTGACCGACCCAATCCGCATGCTCCAGGCGGACCCACCGCGGGTTCCACTGATCAGGTAGCTCACGCGGCCCTGGACGACCTGGGCGGTGATGACGGCGCCGGCGGGCACGTGCATCTGCAATCCCAGCGGCTCGGCTACCCAAGGCGCCGGGTCCAGCCCCGCCGCAGTTGCGTTCGCGCTCGTTTCGTCTGCCGGCTGGGTTGTGGTTGGTCCCGCGGCGAGCGAGGTCGCAAGCAAGGTGGTGGCGAGCCTGAGCATTGCTGGCATCATCCCGCTCGGCGATCAGGCGAGCGGCTCTGGGGTCTGGGCGGCTTGTGAGCATAGTTGCCATCGCACGGTCGATCGAGCGATATTCCGCCTTCACCGATCCGCGCATGCCTCCCCGCCCTCGGGTGGCTGTTGACAGGGCTGCAGGCAGGCGTATTATCAGGCTGTTTCGCGGCTTCGTGGACTGAGCTTGAGCGCGGGCGTCGCCGGGTTGCCCGAGAAACCCTGGCGTCGGTCGGGCGACTTTTGTAGGTACCACCTTCGAGATGAGCAACGGTCGGATTCGAATCCGTATGGAGGCATACGACCACCATGCGCTGGACGTCTCGGCTCGCGAGATCGTCGATCACGCCCAGCGGACCGGGGCGAAGGTGGCCGGTCCCATCCCGCTGCCGACCCGCCGGGAAATCTACACGGTGAACCGCGGTCCGTTCATCCATAAGAAGTCACGTGAACAGTTCGAAATCAGGACGCACAAGCGCATCATTGATATCACGGAGCCCAATGCTCGCACGGTCGAGGCCCTCAATCGTCTGGTGGTCCCGGCCGGCGTTTTCGTCAAGATCAAAGCATAGTTAAACCAATGAGCGGTCCGCCCCCTGCGGCCGCTCATTTCGTAGAGACCATTGTGCTGCCCCTTGAACTGATCCAGTCGATCAGCTGTGGGACAGCCGGGAGCGAACCTGCCATGCCCGCTGCTTTGCTGGGGCGCAAAATCGGAATGACCCGCTACTTCATGAGCGACGGGCGAAACATCCCCGTCACCGTGATCGAGGCCGGTCCATGCGCGGTCACCCAGGTGAAGACGGCCGGAACTGACGGATACAGCGCCGTGCAGTTGGCGTTCGAGGATGTCAAGCCCCGTCGCAGCACGATGCCTCTGATCGCCCACGATTTCAAGGCCGGCACGTCGCCGAAGCGGTTTCATCGAGAGCAGCGGCTGGATGATGACAATGCTTGCAGCGAGTATCAGGTCGGTCAAACCATCGATGTGCGCGTCTTTGAGGACGTCAAGTTCGTGGATGTGACCGGCATCAGCAAAGGCAAAGGCTTTGCGGGGGTGATGAAGCGACACGGGTTCAAGGGGTTTCCGGCCAGCCACGGCACCCAGCGAGCGCACCGCGCAGGGGGGTCGATCGGCGGTCACGCCACTGACCTTGGGACCGGCCCCAAGCCCAAAAAGGGCAAGCGCATGGCTGGGCGGATGGGCGGTCGCCGGCAGACTGTTCGAAGCCTGGATGTGGTCAAGATCGACCAACCGCGGAACCTGCTTCTCGTCAAGGGGCCGGTGCCCGGGCCGAATCGTGGTTTACTGTTTATTCGAGAGGCCAAGCGACTGTACAGGAGTAAAGCCAAGCTCGCGGAAACCGGCACATGACCGCCGGTGATCGTGCAGGCCGTGGCCTCGGGATCGGGGAGCGGAACCGCACTATCGCGACAGTTTGACCCAGACAGCCGAGTCAAGAACCCTGCCCGGCAGATCGACGCCGACGCGTGCCGTGGAGGGTGAGGCGAACGAGACGGGGCTACCCGTCAGGTACCAACGATGATTCAACTGCCTATTTACGACAAGAAAGGCAAGCAGGTAGAGACCCTGCCGATCGACGAGGCGATGCTTGGGCACAAGGTCCGCCCACAGTTGCTCAAGCAGGCCTATGTCATGTTCCATGCCAACCGACGTCAGGGCTCCGCCCGCACCCGCAATCGGTCGCTGGTAGAGGGCTCAACGCGGAAGCTGTTTCGCCAAAAAGGCACCGGCAACGCTCGTATGGGTCCGAGTCGAACCAACATTCGCCGAGGCGGGGGTGTTGCGTTCGCCAAGCGCAAGACCCATCAAGAGTTCCGCCTTCGTATGCCCAAGAAGATGCGGCGCCTGGCCAACCGCAATGCGCTGCTCGCGAAGATCTTGGACGACGAAGTCAAGTGCTTCGTCAACCTGATCTTCAACGCTCCCAAGACACGCGACCTCCGGGCGGTCCTTGATGCCGTGGGGATCGATCGCACGTGTCTGCTTGCCCTGGCGGGGGCGAACCGCAACGCCGCCTTGTCCGCTCGGAACCTGCCGCACGTAGACACCCTGCGCATTGAACAGCTCAACGCCTTCGAACTGCTCAACCATCGGTATCTCGTTGTGGACAAGGCTTCGCTGCAAGCGTTTCTGGACGGTTCGGTGTGGCCGAAGCCTGGCGAGCGGGGGGATTCCTGATGGAACCGACAGCCATCATCAAGAAGCCGATGATCACCGAGAAGGCCACCTTCGCCTCCAGTGAGTTCAACCGGTACGCGTTCCACGTCGAGCGCCGTGCGACCAAGCCGCAGATCAAGCGGGCGATCGAGCAGTTATACGGCGTGCGGGTGACCAGTGTGGCGACGCAGAAACGCCCCGGCAAGCTGCGCCGGTACCGCTACGGCCATGTCCTTACCCCGGCCACCAAGCGCGCAATCGTGAAGATCCATCCCGAAGACAGGATCGAGTTGTTCTAGTTCGTCAATCGTTAGGTCCCCGGCTTTCCCGGGGACAATGAAACAAACGCCCATGGGCCTTCGCCTCTACAAACCGACGACCAACGCCCGGCGCAACGCCTCGGTCAACCTCCACACGGAGGTCACCAAGGATCGGCCTGAAAAGTCCCTGCTGCGCCCGCTTCCCAAGACCGGCGGGCGGAACAACCAAGGCAAGATCACGGTGCGCGGCCGGGGCCAGGGACACAAGCGGCGATACCGCCTCATCGACTTCCGACGGACCAAGGACGACATGCCCGCAACGGTGATCGGCATCGAGTACGACCCCAATCGCACCTGCCATATCGCGCTGCTGCAATATGCGGATGGCACCAAGCGGTACATCCTTGCGCCGCAGGGCCTGGCCGTCGGCGAGGCGGTCGTGAGTTCGGCCGGAGCCATTGAGCCCATGCCGGGCAATTGCATGCCGCTGAGGCACATTCCGACTGGTCTGACGTTGCATAACATCGAGTTCGAGCCGGGTAAGGGCGGTGGGCTGTGCCGCTCGGCCGGGGCGGGGGCTCGCCTGACCAACCGTGAGGGGCGATGGGCGACGCTGGTCCTTCCCTCCGGCGAAATCCGCCAGGTATCGGTCAAGTGTCGGGCGACCATCGGGCAGCTCGACAATCCAGATCATCAGAACATCAAGCTGGGCAAGGCCGGCCGGAACCGATGGCGGGGGCGCAAGCCGAAGGTCCGTGGAGTGGCCAAGGATCACGCCTGCCATCCACTGGGGGGTGGCGAAGGCCGATCCAAGGGCCGACGCGAGCCG
>JAPUKX010000112.1 GCA_027295435.1 Planctomycetota bacterium
TTGCCCGTGATGATGGTGTTCGTGATCGTCGCAAAGCACATGGCGCAGTAGATTCCGCCGCCGCCGCCAGCGTCTCCGGTATTACCCGTGATGATGAAGTTGGTGATTGTCGGGCTGCTGAAGTAGTACGCGTAGATGGCACCGCCGGGGTGTCCCAACCCGTTGGTGATCGTAAAGCCGTCCACGACGGTTGCGGGCGTATCAAGTTCGTAAAAGATGAATCCACGCCCCAGGCTCTCACAGTCGATGATGCAGTTTGTCGGACCGTTCTCTGAGCGCAGGGTGATGGCTTTGCCGGCGAACACCACGTTGCGGTTGCCCGCTCCGGTGTAGGTCCCATCAGCGACGACGACCTCATCGCCGTTTTGGGCTGCGTTGATACCCGCCTGGATGGTCGGGTAATCACCGGGGACGTTGATGATGTCCGCGACTGCGGTGCCGCTGAGAGTGGCACATACCAGGGCGACCATACAACACGGCTTGAACATGGCTATACCTCCTTCGAGCGAAGAGGCCACACGGCGGTGGTGCTCAGGCTGTCTGGCGAATCCTTGGCCGCCAGCACCCCTTGATGCGACCTGGCCGTACACAGATCCTAGGCCAGCCCGAGCCGCATAGTACCCATGTCGTGGAGGGGCTGCCGTCTTGCGAAAACCTGACAGAATGGGCAAGAACCCGAGCGTGATCCCGGTCCGGCAGGTAAACGCCCTGGCCGACGCGGACCTCAGTGATTCCGTTCCTTGGAACGCAGACAAAGGCCAGCGCATCGGCAAGGAACCGATAGGGGGTGCCCCAACCCAGTCAATCCTCGCCCAGAGGGGCATCGGGGCCGATCCATGTTCCAGCCCGATTCTGGCCCGTTGAATGACGTGAGCAAGGTTAGCGGGTCGGCCTTTGCCAGAGAGCCGTGTCTACGGACACGGCCCCCAGTTGGCCAGCAGCGCAAGCAGGTCGAGGATGCCGACCGTGCCATCGCCGTCGAAGTCGGCCGGGTCCCCGGGGTTGGGTCCCCACGCCGCCAGCAGCGCGAGCAAGTCGAGGATGCCGACGTCGCCTGAGCCGTTGAGATCCCAAGGGCACGGTGCGGCACCAACGTCGCCTCGCAGGGTCTGGACCCAATGCAGGTCGGGGAAGCCTATATCTCCAGCACACGTATAGGTGTTGATTTCGCACGACTCGGACAGCAGGTAGGTGCATCCGCTCTCGCCATTCATGTTGCCCGCATACACCGCGAAGCCATCATTGGAGGGCGGCAGGTCGACGGTCACCACGATTGTCGAATCGGCCGGCGCCACCACCGGCGGATCGAACGATGCCTGGAACAGCTGGAGGTCCGTGCCCCCAGGCAGCGTGAAGTCCTTCGAGCCCAGTGCCACCAGGTCCATGGGCGATCCGGGTTCGCCTCCGTCGGGGTCCCGGTAGATGGTCACGGTCCCCATGAGGTCGGAGCCGGAGTTGCTCATCGCAAACTCAACACAGTTGATCGCGAACGCCTCGCCGGGTATGTCGAGAGCGAGGTCGTAAGCGCGAGCCCAGGAGTTCTCGGTGGTGATGCCACCACCCGCACAGGCTACGCCGCCCGTGTCGATCGTCACGTTGTCAACGCTCTGGGTGATTTCGGTGTTGAACGGCGCATCGCAGGAATCAGGCGGAGGCGCAATGGGGCACTCGACGCCGGCGCAATCCGTCTCCGCGCCTTGGAAATCGCCGCCGAGCGCCGCGCACTCGACGGTCGTGACCGCATCCATGCACGAGCCGTCCGCGCTGAAGCAGCAGGCGCCGGTCGGCAGCGGCCCGGTAGGCTGAAGGTTGAGCGTGCCGGTGCCCATGTCGCCTTCGGTGAATCCGCCGACACGGACCTTATAGCAGGTGCCCGCGGTGACTGGAATCTCGAGCGTGCTGTGGAAGCCGCCGGCTCCCGTCCCGCAGGGATTGTTCGGGTCGTCATCGTTGCACCCGAGGAAGTTGGCATTATCAGCCGGGCAGGTGCAGGTCTCGTAGGCTGCGAGCCTTGAGTCATAATCCGCCGAACCGCCAAGCTCCTCGCACGTGGTGATTTGCAGCACGCCGGTGAAGTCGGCGTTGTAGTCGAACCAGATTTCGTGGTAGACCTGTTCATCGCCGAACTCCCCACAGTCGCCGGGCGTCTCGACTCCATCCGTCGTCGCGTTCACGGTCGAGAAGTCTGTGGTGCCGAGAAAGATCTCGAGCGCGCCCGCGCAAAGGTTGGCTCCCCCGCCCACGCAAAGCTTCGCAGCGAGCTGAACGCACAGGGGGTCCCACTGCAGTGAGCAGCATCCCGGATTGACGGCGCACACCGCCTCGCAACAGGCCACGTCGTCACAGCCGGGCGTATTATGGGGCATGTCGCACGGCCCGGCCCCGGGACCGCACGCCTTAGGCTGTCCGCTGGCGCCCGCGACCACAACGTACGCTGCACTCAATCCGAGTGCGCATGCGAAACCAAATCTCCTACCACTGTTGCTCCAGGGAAAGCACCTCATGACTGTTCTCCTTTACTGCTCACCATAGCGGCCTTCCCAGCGGCGCCTTGAGATCAAGGGGGCAGGCATCGTTCACCAGCCCTGGCCCCCAACCATGCCAGCAGGGCCTATCGCCGCTCAACCACGGCCCAGAAGCGACAGAGCGCTTCATACGCTGATAATATACCTCGCTAGGAGACACAACGCAAGAGAGTATCACGAGAAACCAGAGCGGTAGGGGCCGATTCGAGCTTGGCCTCGCGGTCGAGCACGTGCGCGATCAGAGGGTTGCGTGCCGGACAGCCTTTGAGTTGGTAAACCCTCTCGATTGCTTCGTCGACGCGGCTGAGTTGTTCTAGGGCACGGCTGAGATCTTACGTGCGACCAGGACAGACACGAACACCAGCAACGCAACGCTCACGCCTGGCTTCATGGCCGTGCCTTCCTTATCCCTGGACGCATCATCCACCTCACCTGAGCTGCCTGTTGTTCAGCCATCGGCGCGTGCGAGGAACCAGAGCGGGTCATGCCGCAATTGTCCGACGAAGGATTCTCGGTGCCGAAGTGGCATTTTGTCGCGTTTCTTCGCGTTTTGTCACGGGTTGTTGGGCGCAAAGCGATAGTAAACCGGATTCGAGAGAACAAGCCTCGCTCCTTGCAAGCGGGGCTCGATGTAGGCCATCGATTGGCATCGGCCGGTCAGGGACACGCCCCCCAGTTACCCAGCAGCGTCAGCAGGTCGAGGATGCCGACGGTGCCATCGCCGTCGAAGTCCGGCGGCCCGCCGGGATCGGTGCCCCATGCGGCCAACAGTTTCAGGAGGTCGGTGATGCCGACACTGCCGCCCGCATCGAGGTCCCACGGGCACATTCCGGGGGCGGCTGCATCAAAGAGGAACGCGGAGCCGGAGTCGGTGCCGTTGTCGTCGTCCCCGTTGGCCCCAACGATGGCGGTGGCGCCGCTGATTGCGACGGAGATGCCGAAGTGGTCATTGACCGCGCCGTCGTCGGCCAGGAGCTTGAAGAGCTGCCTGGGGTTCGCCATGTCAGAGATGTCGAACAGGTAGGCTGAGCCAGAGCCCTCGCCGTTGTCGTCGTGGCGTTGAGCCCCGACGATGGCGGTCTCCCCGCTGATCGCGACGGAGACGCCAAACTCATCGCCCGCCGCGCCGTCGTCGGGCAGGAGCTTGGCGATCTGCCTACCCGTGGTGGTGTCAAACAAGTATGCGGAGCCGGAGTTGGACCCGTTGTCGTCGTCCAAGAAGGCCCCGACGATGGCAGTGGCACCGCTGATCGCGACGGAGAGGCCGAACCGGTCCTCCGCCGCGCCGTCATCAGGCAGCAGCTTAAAGATCTGCTGGCCGGTGCGGATGTCGAAGAGGTAGGCGGAGCCGGAGTCATCGCCGCTATCGTCGTCCTGCCAGGCGCCAACGATCGCCTCGATTCCATCGGGGCTGATCGAGACGGAGACGCCGAACTGGTCGTTGAACGCGCCGTCGTTGGGCAGGAGCTTGGCGATCTGCCGACCCGTGGTAGTGTCGAAGAGGTAGGCGGAGCCAGAGTTGGGGCCGTTGTCGTCGTCAAGCCGGGCCCCGACGATGGCCCCGATTCCATCGGGGCTGATCTCGACGGAGATGCCGAAGAGATCGAACTCCGCGCCGTCGTTGGGCAGGAGCTTGAAGATCTGCCGGCCCGTGGTGGTGTCAAACAGGTAGGCCGAGCCGGACAAGAAGCCGTTGTCGTCGTCGAAAAAGGCCCCGACGATAGCCCCGATTCCATCGGGACTGATCGCGACGGAGTCGCCGAACCGGTCATCCGCCGCGCCGTCATCAGGCAGGAGCTTGAAGATCTGCTGACCCGTGGTGGTGTCGAAGAGGTAGGCGGAGCCGGAGTCGTCGCCGCTATCGTTGTCCTGCCAGGCGCCAACAATGGCGATGGCGCCGCTGATCGCGACGGAGACGCCGAACCGGTCATCCGCCGCGCCATCGTTGGCCAGGAGCTTGGCAAGTTCATCGCCGAGGTCAGCGTAGGCCGGGGCGGTGCTCAGGACTGATGCGGCCGCGGCAAGAAGTGGCATGAGATGTCGCATGTTGGTCTCCAGGGCTTGAATCATGGGAAGGCTCCTGTTGGTTTGGCGTTCCCAGACCTGGCCTGCGAATCCTCGCCAGCGGCTGGGTTGATCCTGATGCGGGTGCGTGGGACGTACACGCCCCCTCATGGGTAGATATGCCGTTCGGCGGCCGATCTTGCGCGCGTTGCACATTTTTTTTTCAAAAAGCCGGGGCGAGACCCTGCGATAGGGCCTCCAGGGCAAGCCCGCCGGCGAAACAGCGGATGGCTGATCGCTGGGGATCGCGATATCCTCATCGCGTGCAAGCGGCTGTATTCCTCGAT
>JAPUKX010000113.1 GCA_027295435.1 Planctomycetota bacterium
CGCATGATCACATCGATCGACCGCATGGAATCATCATTGCCGGGGATGGGTATATCAACAAGGTCTGGATCACCATCCGTGTCGATCAAGGCGACGGTGGGGATGTTCAGAATCCGTGCTTCGCGCAGAGCGTTGATCTCGCGCTTCACGTCGATGACCACCAGGCACCCCGGGTTCTTGGCCATGTGGCGGATTCCCTGGAGATTCCGGGTGATCTTGCGCTGTTCGCGCTGCAACTGGGACGCCATCTTCTTTGAATAGTTTTCGATCTCGCCGGATTCTACCAGCCCCTCGAGCTCCACAAGCCGCTTGAGGCGCTCGCGGATTGTTCGGTTATTGGTCAGGGTTCCGCCGAGCCAGCGCTCGGTGACATAGGGCATGCCGACGTCGGCAGTGTATTTCTCAACCGCCGCCCGAGCCTGCCGCTTGGTACCCACGAAACAGACGTCCTTTCCCTCGAACACGACCTGCTGTATGAACTTCTTGGCCAGCAGCAGGCCTCGAACGGTCTGCCTGATGTCCATGATGTGAATCTTGTTCCGCACGCCGAAGATGTACTTGCCCATCTTCGGGTTCCAGGAGCTGCAGCGTTGGCCGAAGTGAATGCCGGACTCGATGAGATCCTTGACCAATGAGGCCATGAACGGAATGTCTCCTATGGGAGGCGCGTCACACTCGCGGCGAAAGCAACGGCGGGAGTGTAGCCGCGGGACAGTGCTTGTTCAACCGGACTCGCGGCGAAGGGCGGCGATCACGTCTCGGCGCGGGCCCGGGCGCGCATCAGCCTCAGCTCGCCCGCGACGATCGTGGCCACCGCCCTGCCTTGGACGTTCCAGCCGGTAAAGGGGCAGTTTTTCCCCCGTGAAGCGAACTCGTCGGGGTCGATCGTCCAGGGAAGTTGAGGATCGATAACCGTCACATCCGCCGGCCCGCCCACGGCAAGCGCCCCAAGCCCCATGCGGTCCAGGCCCAGGAGTCTGGCCGGGTTGATGGTCATCATGGCCAGCATCGCCGGCCAGTCGATCACCCCACGTCCATCGGGACCGCCGATCAACGCCTTGATATAAAGCGGAATGGCGCAATCGAGGCCGACGATGCCGAACGCGGCGTCCGCGAAGTCAACTTGCTTGCGATGCAGCGGGTGCGGTGCGTGATCGGTGGCGAGAATGGTGATCGTGCCGTCGGCAATGCCGGCCTTGAGCTGATCGATGTCGCTTGTGGTGCGCAATGGCGGGTTCACCTTCGCCATCGCGTTGTAGCCGTCGCAGAGGTCTTCGGTGAGCAGCAGATGGTGGGGGGTCACCTCGGCGGTGACGGGTTGAGCTTCGGCGCGGGCCCGGCGGATGATCTCCACCGAATCGCCGCTGGAAAGATGCTGAGCGTGATATCGGCACCCGATGGAGCGGTTCAGCCGAATGTCGCGCTCGATGATGATTTCCTCGGCAACCCCCGGCCAACTGGTCAGGCCCAGGCGGGTGGCGAGCGGCCCCGCGTTCATGTCCGCGTGCCGCGTCAGCGTCGGGTCCTGGCAGTGTTGCATGAAGCATCGGCCGGCGGCATGGACGGTGCGAAGGACTTTGTCCATCAGGCCGGCGTCGGCGACGCAATGTCCATCGTCGGTGAAGGCGACGGCCCCGGCCTTGGCCATGCCCGCAATCGCCGCCAACTGCTCGCCCCGGCGATCTTTCGTGGCACAGCCGGCCACGAACAGCCGCGCACCTTTGGCCCGCTCGCCCTTGCTTCGCAGCAACTCCACGAGTGGGGTGCAGTCAATCGGCGGCTTGGTGTTGGGCATGCAGCAGACGGTCGTGAACCCGCCGTTGATCGCGGCGGCGCTGCCCGTCTGGATCGTCTCCTCGTGGTCCGGATGAGGCTCGCGCAAATGCACATGCACATCGATCAGCCCCGGGGCGACGATGCATCCTTCGGCATCGATCCGTTGCACGTCGCGGCCGGGCGATACCCGGTCAATCTCGATGACGACATCGTCGGAGATCAGCACGTCCGCCGTCTGGTCGAAGCCACTGGCGGGATCGATGACCCGCCCGCCATGGATGAGAAGTTGACTCATGGCGCGGATAGTGTAGCGGCAGTTGGGGATGAGCCGGGACGCGACGCGTCCCGGCTATCCATGGTCGCATCCGAACCTAGAATCCGCAGCGATGAGCACCACGGCCGAATCGCGCGAGGATCAGCTCCAGCGAATGGCTGAGAAAGCCAGGGGCTTGCCCAAGACGCCGGGCGTTTATCTGATGAAGGACGCGGGCGGGACGGTGATTTACGTGGGCAAGGCCGGGTCGTTGCGCAGCCGCGTCGGCTCCTACTTTGTGCCTTCGGTCGATCTGGGCCCCAAGAAGCAGCCGATGCTCGATCTCGTTGACGACTTCGACGTGATCGAATGCGAAGGCGAGTGGGAAGCGCTGCTCATGGAGGCTCGGCTGATCAAGGATACCCGGCCGAGGTTCAACTCGCAGCTGACCGACGACAAGACGTTTCCTTATCTGGCCATCACGATGCGGGATGATTTCCCGGGGGTGTACATCACGCGCACGCCGGCTGAATCGCAGTTCAAGGGCGCAAAGATCTATGGTCCGTTTACATCCGTGTATGCCCTGCGTGAGGCGGTTCAACTGCTCCAGCGGGTGTTCAAGTACCGTACTTGTACGTTGGACATCGCCGAGGGCGACCCGAAGAATGAGCACTTTCGCCCTTGCCTGCTGCATTCGATCGGCCAGTGCACCGCTCCGTGCGCGAACAGGATTTCCAGGGACGACTATCGCCGCGACATCGAGCGGTTTGTGCGATTTATCGCCTCCAAGCGCAGCGTGATGATCCGCGAGCTTCGCCACGAAATGGAGCAGGCAGCCAAGTCGTTGGAATACGAAAGGGCGGCGACACTGCGTGACCAGATTCGGGCGATCGAGAAACTCGACGACCGAGAGAAGCGGCGTAAGAGTCATCAATACGATTGGCAGCCGGAGGTCACAACGTTTGCGGTCGATCCCTCGGCCGGGTTGCAGTCGCTGCAACGGATGTTGGGTATCGACAATCCCATTCGCTGCATGGACGCGATCGACATCGCGCATTTAGCCGGGGGCGAGACGGTGGGCTCGAAGGTGTGTTTCATCGACGGCCGGCCGTTCAAGGACGGCTACCGCCGATACCGTGTTCGTACAGCGGGCAACGACGACTACGCGGCGATTCGGGAAGTGGTCACTCGGCGGTACCGCGAAGCGGGTGAACGCGCTGAGTTATATCCCGATGTGATCCTGGTTGACGGCGGCCTGGGACAGTTGCATGCGGCGCTAGAGGCGTTTGAGCAACTCCAGGCCAAGCCGCCGATGGTCATCAGCCTGGCTAAGAAAGAAGAGTTGATCTACGTGCAGAAGAGGAGCAACCCGATCAAGCTTGGGCGCGCGAATCCAGGGTTGAAGTTGTGCCAGGCCATGCGTGACGAGGCGCACCGCTTCGCGCAGCATTACCACCACATCCTGCGGCGCAAGAGTGTGTTGGAGGAGGATTGATCGCCCTCGAGGACTGGTCACTGAAGTGACCAGTCCTCCCGTTCACCGATCGAATCTCACTGTCACTATTGGTGCATCCGCTCGTCGTCAGCCGGAGTGCTCATGCCGATCGCTTCCGGAGGTAGGCTCGAACCCGTTGGGCAAGGTCTCGGCCGTGATGCACTTCAACAAAGAGCAGCTTCCGCTCAAGTTCGGACAACTCCGGATGGGCCCGGGCAATGGCCTGCATGGCACGCCAACGAGCCTGATTGCTCAATTGGGAAGCGAGTTGCGCTCGACGATCAGGGCTGGCCTGACGAAGCAGCTGGAGCTGCACGCGGGCGGCGTCCGGGTGGGTGTCGTTCACGCGAGCATTATACGATCCCCCCGTCGGAACCTGGTGAGGCTGCAATGCCGTGAATGGATTTCGCATTGAACAAGCCGGCGAGGATGTGCTGATCTGGATCAAAGCGGTCCCGGGGGCGTCGCGCAATGAGATCGCCGGCGTCATCGGCGATCGCTTGAAGGTCCGCATCAGTGCTCCGCCCGAGGGCGGCAAGGCGAACAGAGCAATCTGCAAGATCGTCGCCCAGGCGCTGGGCGTGAAGACACAGCATGTCACGATTGAGAAAGGTCAGACGAAGCTGGAGAAACTACTGTGCGTGAGCGGTGTCGATGCGCAGATGGTGGGATTGCGCCTCGCGAAGCCGCAGGTGGCAATGGGAGATTGACGCGTGCTTATTACGCGGGGCTGGGCATGACGTCGCCGGTGGGTTCTTCGCCGGATGGTTCGTCTGAAGCGGGTTTGGCATCATGGGCTGGGGGCGTGGCGGTCTGGGCGGCCTCCTTCTCCAGCAGCTCGGCGACCGTGGGCTTGTCCAGCCGATCGCCGCGCACAAGCCGCATGACCTCTTCGCCCTGAAGGGTCTCATACTTCAAGAGCGCTTCGGCGATGGCCGTCGCCTGGTCCCAGTTCGCCTCGATGATGTGCTCGGCGTCGGCGTAGGCCTCGTCGATGAGGCGCTTGACCTCCTCGTCGATGATCCGTGCCGTCTCGTCGGAGTAGTCGCGCTCGGGAATGAGCACCTCGCGGCCATCGGTGCCGGCGTAATGGACAAACCCCAGCCGGTCGGACATGCCCCATTGGAGGATCATGTGCCGGGCGAACTGGGTGGCCTGCTCGATATCCATGGCCGCGCCGGAGGAGATGTCGCCGGTCTTGCGCTTCTCAGCGATGCGCCCTCCGCAAAGAACTTGCATCGTGTCCCGCAAGTACCGGCGTCCGAAGCCATAACGATCCTTTTCGGGCAGGCTGAAAGTGGCGCCGATGGCTTGGCCGCGAGGAATGATCGTCACCTTGTGGAGGGGATCGGCGTGCTTGGCCAGGGACTGAACGAGGGCGTGTCCCGCTTCGTGGTACGCGGTGGCCACCCGTTCTTCTTCTTCGATCTTTCGGCTCGTGCGAGCCCGTCCGAAGCGGACCTTGTCGCGGGCTTCCTCCAGGTCGGCCATCTCCACATAGTCTTTGTCGGCCATAGTGGCGAGGATGGCGGCCTCGTTGATGACGGCGGCAAGATCGGCCCCGGAGAACATCGGGGTTCCCCGGGCCAGGCGCTCCAGGTCCAGCCCCGGCTCCATCGTTACCTTCTTGGTGTGTACGGCGAGGATTTGTTTGCGGCCCAGCAGGTCCGGCAGGGACACGACCACCTGTCGGTCGAACCGGCCGGGGCGGGTCAACGCGGGATCG
Source organism: Planctomycetota bacterium (assembly GCA_027295435.1). Taxonomy (GTDB): domain Bacteria; phylum Planctomycetota; class Phycisphaerae; order Phycisphaerales; family SM1A02; genus JADFFQ01. The sequence continues at coordinate 5,251 of JAPUKX010000113.1, forward strand.
AGCACATCGGCTCGGTTGGTCGCGGCGATGACGATCACCTGATCGTTGGCTTCGAAGCCGTCCATCTCGACGAGGATGGCGTTGAGCGTCTGCTCGCGCTCGTCATGGCCGCCGGTGGTGAACCCGCCGCCGCGGCGCCGCCCGACCGCGTCGATCTCGTCCAGGAAGATGATGCATGGAGAGTTGTCCTTGGCCTGCTTGAACAGATCACGCACCCGGCTGGCGCCAACGCCGACGAACATCTCCACGAAGTCCGATCCGGAGATGGAGAAGAACGGAACGTCGGCCTGGCCGGCGATCGCCTTGGCCAGCAGGGTCTTGCCGCACCCGGGCGGACCCACCAAGAGCACGCCGCGGGGTATTCGGCCGCCGAGTCGCTGAAACTTTTTCGGAGCCTTGAGAAACTCGACAACCTCCTCGACTTCCTCCTTGGCCTCATCGACGCCGGCCACATCGTGGAAGGTGACGTTGACGCTCTCCTTGGTGGCCATCCGGTGCCGGGACTTGCCGAAGCTCCCGAGCATGCCTCCCGGGCCGGCCCCGGCGGAGCGCATCGAGCGGGCGATGAAGAACCAGATCAACAGGATCAACAGAATGAACGGGGCAAGAGTGATCAGCAGTTGCACCCACACGCTTGTGCCGGTGTCAGCCTTCCAGTTCACGGGCATGGTGTCGAGCTGGTTGAGATAGAACTCGCGATTGGCCGCGTCAATGCGAACCCACGCTCGTATGCCTTCTTCGCTGGGCGGGAGTCCTTCGATGCTGCCGGGTTTCAGGACTGCGGTGATGCGGTCGTCGTGTACGACGACCACTTCGTTGTTCTTGATGTGGCCGTGCTCGACGTGGAGCTTGAACTCCCGCCAGCTTTCGATTTCGACGCCTCGCCCCTTGGTGCCGTTGAGCAGCACGAACAGCATGATCAACAGGGCGAGAATCATCACCCAGCTCATCAGGCCGCGGCTGAGCTTCACCGGAGGCGGGGGCATGGGCCCCTTGCCGCCACCGCTGCCGCCGCTTCCTTTGGGTGGGGTGTCCGGCGACTTGCGGTCAGCTTTCTTGGGATTCTCTGCCATGTGGATTGCTTTGGCCTTTCAGGCACCGGGCCGGGCGTCGATCACCACTGTGCCCGCATTTCGGAGACGATGTCCCGAGCCAGACGTTGTACGACGGCGAACTCGCCCAGCTCAATTGGCTCACCGGTCGGCCTGGAGGGCACGAACAGGCCGTGGCCGGTAAACGACTCGCGCCCTAGCAGCGGCTCATCCGTCCGCAAATCCCTCCACTGAAAGTCGATCGTCACGCTGATGATGACTTCTTCACTCAATCCCGTGAGCCGAGACTTGGAGAGTTGGTCTCTCTCAACGTTGCGGATTCGTCCGGTAAGAATGCTATTCGCACGGTCGGCTGAAGTCACCTTGTACGGGGTCCGGGCCTCGATCTCCTTGATCAGCGCATCAGCGAGTTCGAATTCCAGATCGCGGTGAAACGTGCGGTTGTCGAAGATCTCGACGGCGATGGTGGTCACGTCTGCTGGAAACGGCGATACCGCGGCGTACCCTAGCGTGGGATCGGAGGCACAACTCCCTATCGACAGCGCCAAGAGCCCGCTGATGACACACCCAACGCCAAGCCGCGTCACGGCGCGTCACTCCCAGAGGCGGGCGCTGCGGGGTCCTCGGCGGGCTCAGCTGTTTCGATCTCCTTCGCTCCGAGCAGGGCCCCGCGAAGCGCTCGGTAGTCCGGCGCGTCGTTCAGTACGCCGGGCGCGAGCTTGGGCAGAATCTGATCAAGCAAGCGCAGCGCGTCCATGGCCGCAACTGATCGAGGATAGCGCCGCAGCAGCCGACGGAGGGTCAATTCCGCCGCCACGGGGTCGTTGGTTCTCAGGTACCACTGAGCGGTCAGCAGCAGCTTGCGACCGTCTGATTCGTCAAGGCGACTCAGCAGGGCGTGGGCTCCGATGCGCTCGGCGGCGGCCGGCTCCAGGGTGATCAACTCTTGCAATCGCTGGCGGGCTTCGAGCAGTCCGGCCGCGTCGAAGCGGGGGCCCTTGAACGTGGCCAGATGCGCGTAGATCAGCCGGCGCCTTGCTTTGCTGATCAGGCGCGAGTTCGGATGATTCTCGATGAAGATCGAGTACATATCGACGGCGAGCTCCATCTTGCGGCGCTGGAAGTAGAAGTCGGCCAGTTGCATCGCGGCCTGCTCGGCCAGGCGGCTGCCGGGCAAGCGCTCCTGGATGCGAATGAGCAGCTCCTGGGCCTCGTCTTCGGCGCTGAGGATTCGCATCCCCCAAAGTTTCCGCTGGGTACCCGTGGCGTAGAGGGTGGCGATCTCCAGCTCGCGTTGAAGGGCGGTCACGAACGCTTCGGTGGCGGTGAACACCCGCGCGACGTACTCGTAATCAAACAGCGCTTCGTAGTATTTCTCCTGGGCTCGAAGGGCATCGCCGCGGGTCAGATACGCCTCGGGCAGCAGCGGGTGGCCGTCGTGGCGCTCAATCCAGTTGGCGGCGAGGATCTCGGCACGTTCGGCATCGCCCCGGGCAAGCGTGCGGCGAGCCAGGGCCAACTCGCCCTGGGGAGTCGCGGGGTCGATGGATTCTCCAGCCTGCCAGGTGTCCTCGTCGGAGAGGATGTACTGCTGCTGGCCGAAAGCCGCCGGGCTGACGATGCCGTCGGCCAAGGTGATACAAAGAAGCCCCGTCACGGCAGCGGCAATCTGCATGGCATGATGGTACGTTGGACCGTCCGGTCGCTCAATTCAGCCGGAAGGCTTGAGGCTTGCAGGCTCGCGTTTCGCCGGCGGGCTCGCCCCGCCGCGAAGTGACCCCCCGGCAGAGCCTGCGACCAACGGGGCTGTGTGGAAGTTGGCGCCATGCGGATCATGATCCTTTTCAATCCGATCGCCGGGGTGGGCAAGGCTGCGCTTGTCGCTCGGCAGATCGGGTCCCGCCTGGGCGAATCCGGGTACGAGATCGATCTTGTAGAGAGCCGCCCGGACCCGAGCGGAGATTGGCTTGACCGCAGATTGCAGGACACCGCGGTGATGGTAGTCGTGGGGGGAGATGGCGCGGTGCAAGGCGCCTCCGGTCCCGCCATCCGAACGTCCACGCCGATCTACCACGTCCCCTACGGCACGGAGAACCTGTTCGCCCGGGAGTTCGGGATGGATCCCCGGCCGGAAACCCTGCTGCGGGCGGTGCAACGCTATGACGTGCGGCAGGTGGATGTCGGCGTCGCCAATGATCAACCGTTCTTGCTCATGGCCTCGATTGGGTTCGATGCGGCGGTTGTGCACGATCTGGCCGGGCGTCGCGGCTCCTCGATCTCACACCTTTCCTATGCCGGGCCGATCCTGCGGCAACTGGGTTCCTGGCGGCCGCCGAGGTTGACCGTGACCGTTGACGGCCGGCCGCTTGCCCCTGATGGCCCCGAGATGCAACAAGGTTGCGTCATCGTGGCCAACAGTCGGCAGTATGCGTGGCGGCTGAACCCAGCGAGGCGGGCCGTGATGTCCGATGGCCTGTTCGACGTGCTGTTTTTCCCTGTTCGATCCACCGCCGACCTGCTCGGTTGGATTCTCAAGTTCAAGCTCGGCCGGCCTCTGGCGGACCCGCGCCTGCGCTATCAACTCGGCCGCGACGTTGAGATCGTCTGTGATCAGCCGCAGCTGGTTCAGTTAGACGGGGATCCGCCGCCGGGTGGCGTTGGTAAACGGACGAGTCAACTGCAAGCGAGTGTGCGGCCCCGAGCTTTGCGGGTGTTGATGCCATAGGAGCGCTCAGCCCGGGGAGGCTGAGCAATGGCCAAAGAAAAGGCACCGGAAGCCGAAGCCGAAGTCGAGAGCCAGCGCAAAAACTACCTCTGCGGCTGATTATGCTCATCGGCGGCATTCTTGTTGCGGAAGCGGCGGTCATTATCGGGGCGATGACGCTCTTCGGCGGCCCGGCGGAGGTCGAGGCTACCCAGATCGCCGTCACCCTCGATACGCCTGAGGACGAAAAGATAGTCGAGGTCCTGGTGCTAGACGGCAAGCTGCCCAACAACAAATCAGGCATCACCTATATCTACGGCACCGAAATCTATGTGCAGGTGAAGAACCGGTATGCCGAGCGGGTCACCGAAGACCTCGAGCAGTTCCGAAACGAAATCAAGGCTGATATCACGGCGATCTGGCGGACCAGCGACCCGCAGCATTTCCAGGAGCCGAAGCTGGAGAGCCTCACGCGCAAGGTACAGGCACTTTTGGCCGATCGATTCGGTGTCGATCAACAGTCCAGTGAGCCGATCATCTCCAAGTGCGTTATCGTCATGGGCACCGGATTTCGAATTGACGGTTGACAACCGGCCTGTGTTCGGTCAATGTAGTGAACGGCCGACGGCAAGGGATGGCAGCCGGCCCAGGCGTTTGCATGAGGCACCCGCAGATTCAGCCGCGCGTTGCAGGCGGAGCCAGGGATGGCTGACGAGACACCTAACGTTGAGCAATCAGAATCTCCCGAACCGGCCGAGAAGCCGGCGGACAGCGCCCCGCCCACCGAGGCCGAGGCCGCCGCGGATCCGCTGGACGATCGCACCGCCGCACAGGTGGCGACCGAAGCGATCGACAAGGCCGAGCAGGCCGTCCAAGACATCAAGGCCGAATCGTCAGGCCCAGGCGCCGTCGCCGAGGCCTTGAATCTGCCCGACCTCGACGGCCCACCCAGTGGCGACGGTGTGGAATCGGCGGGTCTGGATCTGCTTGGCGATGTCAATCTTCAAGTCAAGGTTGAACTCGGACGGACGCGCATGTACGTCGAGGATGTGCTTCGACTGAACGAGAACTCGGTCATCGAGCTGGACAAGCTCGCCGGTGACCCCGTGGATATCTATGTGAACGATCGTCACGTCGCCCGCGGCGAAGTGCTGGTTGTCAACGAGAACTTCTGTGTTCGCGTGAGCGAAATCATTCAGTTGACCGGACCGGACGATTGAGAGCACGCGCGAGACATCAACCGCAACACGAACAGTACATACACAACATCCACATAATGTTGATTGATCGCACGTAGCCTCAGGATGAGGCACCCCGCTGGAGGATCCGGCGGAGCATAGCCAAGGATTGGCGCCATGTCTGATCGAATCGGGCTCAAACTTTGCGCGACAACATGTCTGCTGCTCATCAGTCCCTGGCCGGGGTACGCCGCCGAGGGGCCCACCAGCAGCGTGGTTGCCAACCAGCCAATGACATCCTCCGGCGTCGGGCGCAGACCTTCGTCCGTTGATCTCCTCACGCGCGGTGAGATCGTGACCAGCCGCGTTGAGCCCCAGGGCGCAGAACCTGCGCCGGAAGTGTTTGAGCCCCCGCCCCAGGAAGCCAGCCGATTGGGAAAACCCCAGGGGATATACCCACGGCGGTCGAGCATCGAGCGTGGCAGTTCGTCGGGCAACCCACTCAAAGGGATTGGCTCGCGGACCAAAGAGGTGATCCGGATTGCTGCTGCCTTGGCGGCCGTGCTCGGCTTGGTCGTCTTGTTACGGACGATGTTCCGGCGGATGGCGGGGCCCATGGGCAACGCCGCCCAACCATCCGGTGTGGTGGACGTGCTGGCCCGGTATCCGATTGCGCGAGGCCAGCAACTTGTTCTGCTGAAGCTAGGCCGCCGCATCGTGCTGCTGCACCAAGGCAAAGCGGCGATGACCATGCTCAGCGAAATCTCGGATCCCGATGAGACTGCGGCATTGCTGGCGCGGGTCGAGGCAGATTCTCGTCGCAATCGGACCGGTCGATTCCAGGCCCTGCTAAACCGGTTCGCGGAGGACGGCCGGGCGAGCCACGACCCGGGATTCTCGCTTCGGCGACTCGCCGGACTCGACATCGAGGGCAACGAGGTGATCGACCTCACACGACGGCCAAGGCGAGCCCGGATGTCCGGATTGGTGGCGCGGAAGGATTCGTTATGAGTGAGCCATACGTCGTCGAGCGCAGAAATAGCCGAGCACCGCGCGCCGCATTGGTGCCGGCCCTGCATTGCCATACGGGGCTCATGCTGGCAGTATGTGCCGGGCCTTTGCTGCTTGCCTCTGCGGCCTGCGCCCAGCCGGCCGAGCCCAGCCTGAACCCGATCGCCTTGTTGGAAGGCGCTACCGAATCTCTACCCGGCTTCGAGGGCGGCCTCAGCAACTCGCTGAACATTCTGCTGTTGCTGACGGTGCTGAGCCTGGCGCCGGCTCTGCTGGTGTTATGCACGTGCTTCACACGGATCGTGATTGTGCTGGGACTGCTTCGGCAGGCGTTGGGCACGCAGGGGTTGCCGCCGAGCCAGGTGATCGTGGGATTGAGTCTGTTTATCACCTTCGTCGTGATGGCCCCGACCCTGCAACAGATGTACACCCAGGGTATCGAGCCCTACGCCGCGGGCGAGGTGCAGGACTACAACGTCGCGTGGCAGCGCGCCAAGCAGCCGCTGCGCGATTTCATGTTCAATCAGATCGAGGCGACTGGGAACTGGTCGGGCGTGTACATGATGCTGAACTACCGCGGCGTAGATACGTCGGATCCGCAAAGTCTGACGCGAGCCGATGTGGACATGCTCTCACTTGTTCCCGCGTTCATCCTTAGCGAGCTGAAGGTCGCCTTCTTGATGGGCTTCCGGATCTATCTGCCGTTTCTGGTCATCGACATGGTGATCGCCAGCATGTTGATCTCGATGGGCATGTTGATGCTGCCGCCGGTGCTGATCTCCCTGCCGTTCAAGTTGCTGCTGTTCGTGCTGGTTGACGGTTGGCAGCTCGTGGTGGGGTCGCTGATGACCAGCGTGGTGCAGCCGCAAGAGGTTGTGCAGATGGCATCCGTGGTAATGACCGGCGGGCCGTAGGGGTGGCGGGGTGAGACAGGGAGGTTTCCATGCGGAGCCCCACGGACTCGAGTTCGTGGGCTTCAGAGGGCGCAAATACGAGGACCCGAACCATGCTGCAGGACCCAGTTGATGTCGCCAGGATCGCCCTGATGCAGGCGCTGATCATCGCCGTGCCCATCCTTGGGGCGGGGCTGGTCGTTGGACTGTTGATCAGCCTGTTCCAGGCGGTGACCCAAATCCAGGAGCAGACGCTGACGTTTGTGCCCAAGATCATCGTCATGATCCTGGTGGCGGTCGTTCTGTTGAGTTGGATCTCCATCCGGATGGCGAACTTCGCTGTGGAGATGTTCACCGATCTGTGACGCCGCCGCCTGCCGGGCGAGGGTGCGGCGGGGCAAGCCCACCCGCGAAACGATCCCCGATGCCTCATGCCTCTTCGTGAATCAGCTCACCACCATTCTCGATCATGTCCCGCCGGCGCTACTGGTGATCTTCCGTTTCGGAGGGCTGATGATCTACGGACCGGTGTTCGGCGCCTCGGTGATCCCGGTTCGGGTGAAGGTGTTTCTGTCGTTCATCCTCGGATTGGCGGTGTACCCGGTCATCTATCGCCTGCATCTTGCGGGCGCGCCGCTGGAGCTGAATCTCTGGTCGCTCATCCCCATGATTTCGATGGAGCTGCTGATCGGGTTGATCCTAGGCTTCCTGGCCAGCCTGCCGTTGGTCGCGGTGCAGATCGGCGGGTTGATCATGAGCCAGCAGATGGGCCTGGGCTTCGCCCGCTTTTTCAACCCGACCATTGACGACGAAGCGGCCGTGCTCGGACAGATTCTGTTCTTTGCGACCCTGGCGGGGTTTCTGCTGATCGGCGGCCACGAGGCGATGGTTCTGGCGGTGCTGCACAGTTTTCAACATATCCCGCTGGGCGGGCTTGTTCCTGATCTGAACCTGGTGGCGCTGCTCACCGGAATGCTCACCTCGGCCTTTGAGCTTGCTCTGCGCGTCGCGGCCCCGCTGCTTGCGCTGATCTTCCTGGAAACCGCGGCGATGGGTTTCATCGCCAAGACCGTGCCGCAGATGAACATTCTGAGTCTGGGATTCCCGGTGCGCATCCTGGCGGGCTTGCTGATCGTCTGCCTTGGTCTGGTCGTGATCGACGAGGTGGTGATGGATGGAATCGACGAAACGTTGAACCTGATGTTTGAGTGGATCGAGACGCAATAGCCGCGGGCCTCAAGCCTCAAGCCTTATAGACGGAATCAACCATGGCCGAGGATTTGGGCGAGCGCTCGGAGGAGGCGACGCCAAAGCGGCGCCAAGAGGCCCGTGAGGAAGGCAATGTGGCCCGCAGCCAGGATCTGGCCGGCGGCCTGCTATTGCTCGCGGCCACCGTCATCCTCTGGGCGGCGGTATGGCCAATGCTCGGCCGATTCAAGACTGTGCTCGAAGCAGTTCTTGGGGGCGATACGCTGGGCAATCCGGTTGATCCGGCCCAAGCGATGACGGTGGTGGAGTACGTGGCGGCGGCGGGGGCCCGAATCGGTCTTCCGCTGCTGCTGATCACTGCCGTGGTCGCATTCCTGACCCACTTCTCGCAGGTCGGCTGGGTCTTTGCGCCAAAGGCTGTCCTGCCCAAGCTCAGCAAGCTGAACCCGATGAATGGCCTGAAGCGCATCTTCGGCATCTCCGGCCTGGTCAAGGTTTCGTTGGATACGCTCAAAGTCGTCCTGGTGATCGCCATCGCGGTGGCGACGGTGTTCCAGTATCGCAATCAGATTGTGGTGCTGCCCTACCTCAGCATCATGCAGTGCCTAGCCGAGAGCGCGAAGATGCTGCTTGATCTGGCGCTGCGGCTGATCGCCATCCTCCTGATTCTGGGTGTGTTCGATTTGCTCTTTCAGCGATGGAAGCACAAACAGGATCTGAAGATGACCAAGCACCAGGTCAAGGATGAGCTGAAGCAGACCGAGGGCGATCCGGAGACCAAACGCCGGCGCATGCGCATGCAGCAGCAGATTTCGATGCAGCGGGTCGCATCGGCTGTTCCCAAGGCTGATGTGGTGGTCACGAATCCCGAACACGTCTCCGTAGCTATCCAGTACGACGCCGAGCGGATGAACGCCCCGACGGTGATCGCCAAGGGGGCGGACTACCTGGCCCTGCGCATTCGCCAGATCGCGCTTCTTCGGGGCATCCCGGTCGTACAGCGCCCCCCTCTGGCCAGAGCGCTCTATCGCCAGATGGAGGTGG
>JAPUKX010000114.1 GCA_027295435.1 Planctomycetota bacterium
TGCTCGAACGTCGGTCCATCAATTTCCTCGAACCCGTGGTTGATCGAGACTTCTCGCCAGACGCTCTCGATGTATCGCCGGATGGCCAGGTCCTGCGGGTAGAAGTCGCGCGTGCCCTTTGGGGGCTGGAATGTGTGGGTGCGGGCAGCCATCACCGAGCAGTGTAGCGATCCTGCACCCCGCGAGCCGTCCCGACGCGTCGGGATCTCCGCCCGCGGCTACTTCCGAGATACACCAGCCGGGCGTTTGACAGAAACGGCGCCGCGTGCAATCCGAAGGAAGCCGATCGCGAGGACGCGGCGGCTCGCTAGGGCATCACCAACACTGCAGCACCCTTGATCGCATCGTGCTTGAGCGCAATCAGCGCATCGTTGGCTTGGGCGAACGGGAACGTCTCGACGTGTGTCTTCACCCCCACGCGCGCGGCTTCTTCGAGAAACGCCCGGCCGTCGGCACGCGTGTTGTTGGCCACACTGCGAATGACGCGCTCCCAATAGAGGTCCTGGTATTGGAGCGACGGGATCGGGCTCATGTGGATCCCGCCCAGGACGAGGCAGCCGCCGCGGTCCAGGGCCTCCAGCGCCGCCGGGACGATCTCCCCCGCCGGGGCATAGATGATCGCCGCATCCAGCTTGACCGGTGGTTGATCGAACGTATCGCCCACCCATGCGGCGCCGAGTTCTTCTGCAAGGTTCTGATGCCGCTTCCGATCACGCGTGCAGACGAAGACCTCTGCTCCGCGGCTTCGCGCGATTTGGATACCGATGTGGGCCGCCGCCCCGAAGCCATACATTCCCAGCCGCGCACCGATCCACTGGACAATCCCGGTCTGCTCCAAACAGCGATAGCCCACGATCCCCGCGCACAGCAACGGCGCGACCTGATGATCGTCAAGCTTCTGCGGCAGTGGATAGACGAAGTCCGCCGGGGCGACGACATACTCGGCATACCCGCCGTCGCGAGTCCAGCCGGTGAATTGGGCCTGTTCACAGAGATTCTCTCGACCGGTTGAGCAGTAACGACATGAGCCGCAGGTGCAATGCAGCCACGCGATACCAACGCGATCGCCGATCGCGAAGCCGCGAGCGGCTTCACCGACTTGCTCAACAATGCCGACGATCTGGTGGCCGGGGATGATCGGCTTCCTCTGACGGGACTGATCGAGTTCGCCTTCGACGACGTGCAAGTCGGTCCGGCAGACGCCACAGGCGCGGACCCTGATGAGCAAGTCCTCGGGCGGCGGGGTCGGTGTCTCGACCTCCGTAAAGGCCAGCGGCCGATCACGCACCGGTGCCGGTTGATGAAGCACGCAAGCCTTCATGGCCGTTCATCGTACCGGGTGGCATTAGCCCCTGGTGAACGACCCGGACCTTCCTCGTCCCGACCGGTCGGGACGAGGAAGGTCCGGCTTCCACGCCGATTGCCTCTGTTCTTACCACTCCGGGCCGGAGGTATATCGGCCGAACACGTCGGCCATCGCTTGCACCATCTCGCCGAGGGTGCAATTGGCGGTCGCCCCATCAATGAGCGAAGGCATCACGTTCTCATCCTTGCGGGCTGCATCGCGAATCGCATCAAGCGCTCGGGGCGCTTGGTCGTTGCTTCGCCTCTTCTTGAACTGGGTGAGTCGCTCGCATTGATCGACCTCGACGTCGTGTGGTATCTGGAGGATCTCGACCTGTCGGTCCTGGTTCCCATCGGTGTAGGCGTTGACGCTGACGATGGTGCGGTCGCGCGCTTCCATTTCCTGTCCGAAGCGGTAGCTGGCCTCGGCAATGGCCCGGCGAAAATAGCCCTGATGGATGCCCTCGATGACTCCGCCCATGTCGTCGATCTGTTTGATGATCTCGTGAGCGTCCACTTCCATGCGATCGGTGAGCGCTTCGACGTACCACGACCCGCCGAGCGGATCGACGGTGCGATGCACGCCGGTCTCGTGGGCGAGGATCTGCTGGGTGCGCAGGGCCACGCGAACCGCGGTCTCGGTAGGCAGGCCCAGCGTTTCGTCCAGCGAGTTGGTATGCAGGCTCTGACAACCGCCGAGCACTCCCGCCAGAGCTTGATAGGCCACGCGGACAACATTGTTGAGCGGTTGTTGTTCGGTGAGCGAGCAGCCAGCGGTCTGCACGTGGGTCCGCAGGAGCCAGGAGCGTGGGTTTTTCGCCTTGTAGCGATCGCGCATCACGGAGGCCCAGATCCGTCTCGCCGCACGCAGTTTGCAGATTTCCTCGAAGAACTCGTTGTGGCTGTTGAAGAAGAAGCTCAATCGGGGAGCGAAGGCATCGACATCGAGCCCGCGATCGCACACCGCTTGAACGTACTCCATGCCATCGCGAATGGTGAAGGCCAGTTCCTGGGTGGCCGTTGAGCCGGCTTCGCGGATGTGGTAGCCGCTGATGGAGACCGTGTTCCACTTCGGCGTGTGACGGGTGCCGAACTGGATCGTGTCTACGACCAGCCTGACCGACGGCTCCGGCGGATAGATGAACTCGTTTTGGCTGTGGAACTCCTTGAGGATGTCGTTTTGCAGAGTGCCGCCAAGATTCGCCCAATCGATTCCGCGCTGCTTCGCCATGGCCAGGTACATCGCCCAGATAACCGCCGCCGGACCGTTGATCGTCTGACTCACCGTGACGTCGCCGATGGGAATGTCCGCATAAAGCCGATGCATGTCGTCGATGGTGTCGATGGCCACGCCGCATCGGCCGACCTCACCGGCCGAAAGCGGATCATTACTATCGCGGCCCATGAGTGTCGGCAGGTCGAACGCGGTGGAGAGTCCTGTCTTGGCTGTGGTGCCGGCTGCGTTCGCAAGCAGATACTTGAAACGCTGGTTCGTATCGTCCGCGGAGCCGAAGCCGGCGAACTGGCG
>JAPUKX010000115.1 GCA_027295435.1 Planctomycetota bacterium
AGCTGATCAATCTCTCGTTGGAGGCTCTTGCGACGGCTGACCGCCTCCGGTGAGCTGAGGTCTTCGCGGAGTCGCCGTAGGTCCTCGGTCTTGCGTTGTTTGGTACGGCGAGCGTCAGCAATCGCGGCGTCGTCGGGCAGCAGACCCGCCTCGGCCAGTGCCTCGTACGACGGCCGATGCAGCATCGCATCGAATGTCGTCCGCTCACCGCCTTTCAACGCTTCGCGGAACCGCGCGTCGAGAGGGATGTCGCTGGCCAACAGCCGCAACGACACCGCGGCTTCACCGGTGGGAGGTGCGATCCAACCGGACATACTGATCGTCGAGTTGCTCGATCCCTGGCCGGTCAGCTCGTGGATCGTTACTTGGTCGCTGTCGAACTCGACGCATGCGCTCACATTCTCCAGGGGATACGGAAAGGCCTGGAAGGCTCCGGAGGCTTCACTGATGGTCGCTTCGCCGGTTGTGCGGATCGGCTGGGGGATCAGCTGACCACCGTCCCCCACCGTCGGCTCAGAACGGCTGATCAGCACGTCCATACCAAGCGACCATCCGGCCAGGTTGAACCTGGCCAGGGTCTCGGCCACCTGTCGTGGAAGGTCCACGGCCGGGGCGTCGGAATCGGTGCTCGGCGCCAGGCTGAAGTCATCCATCACGAGACTCATCTCGAACGGCGCGGTGGCCAGCACCTGCTCCATCCACTCTTGTTGGTGTTCCCAATCAAACTTCGGCAGGTCATGGATCGACAAATTGACTCGATACGGCACACCGACCGACTGCTGAGATGTCCCAGAGCTGCCCAACTCGCCGATGAGTTCGTCGAGGCTGAGTTCGTCACCGCGAAGTTTGATGGTTCCGCTATGCACGCGCATTCTCGGTCGGCTCGCCGCCGCCTCGACCCGGCCCTGCTTATAACTGGTCCAGAAATCATCGGTCGCGATTGGAATCGTCAGCGCCACCCGATCGATAGCCAGCTCGGCGCTGAACGGCTGGCCCCGCCTCCATTGCACGACAGCGCTGGCGAGGCGGCCTTGCGGCTGCATCCGCTGCCACCAGAGCCGTGCGATCTGCGGGCACATGCCGAGGGTCCGCTCGTCGAGCACCAGTCCATCGATCTGCGCCCGGTGCTCGAGCGTCTCGACGTTCCACGTTCCGCTGATGGATACGCCCGTCTGCCCCAGATTGACGCCGTCCTCGGCGAGTTCGGTCAGCTCGAAGCGGTACCAGTTGCCGCGGTCTGCCGCAGGATACATCTTCCCGGCCACGCGTCGCAAGCCGGTCCGAACGTACTTGCCGCCATCGTGTGTGCCCATTTCAATGATCGCACTGTCGATCCGTACGCTTGGCGCCAGGAACGGCAGGTCCTTCTCGCGGTCCAACGACCATTGGGGATCCAGAGCCGAGAAGTTGAAGACCCCGGGCGTTTGTGCGTCTTCGCTGAGGCGAAGAAGAACTCCCTCGAGCAGTACGTCCTTGATGTGTATCCGGTCGTGCAGGATCGTGCTCATATCCACAATAACCACGACGCGATCGATGCCGAGCACCTGAGCCGCCGGACCTTCGTGTGTCCGGGTACGCAAGGTGAGATCCTCAAAGACGAGGGTGCCGTTGCCGAGATAGGATGCGGCGCCGATTCCTACCTCGCCCCCGAGATTCCGCGTCAGTTGGGGCTTGGCCAGCAAGATGATGAACCATGACGGTGTCGCGAGCCACAGCAGCAGGGCTGTCAGCAGCGGCGCGAGAGCGATCGCCAGCACGACTACCCTCCGCGAGGGCCTCCGGCAGATTCGCAGACCTGGCGATAATCTGAAAGATGCGTGAGCTTGGGTCATGGTGGCTTCGGGATGGTGACCCCGCGGCGGTCCCAATATTCCACGGGCGTTACTTGGGTCCGGCGGCGCCCGGGTTCACCGTCCAAAGGCTACGATGTGCCGTGCCGATTGGTTCGCGTACAGGGACATCGACAGGGACATCGGTTCATCGGTGCCCTGGACAGGAAGATGTTATATGCAGGTTGCATTGACCGGTGTATCGGGGTTTATCGGCTCGGCCATCGCTCGGCGCTTGGCTAAGGCGGGGCATTCGGTGACCGGTCTGGTCAGGCAAAGCAGCCGCCGCGACCACGTCCGGCCATACGTACAACGCTTCGTCGTGGGTGATCAGGCCGATGATCGAATCTGGCCGGATCTGCTCGACGGCGCCGATTGCGTCATCCATAATAGCGTTGATTGGCGGCCGCTGCGAGACCCGCCTGATCCCCAGCAACACGCCCAGAGCAACATTGGGGCGTCGATCGGGCTCCTGCAGGCGGCGGCGCCCCGGCAATTCGTCTTTATCAGCTCCGTCGCGGTCCACCACGACATTCGGCCGCGGTGGCGCGGACTGATCGATGAGGATCATCCACTGCGGCCGGCAAACCTCTATGGTGCGTACAAGGCCGCCGTCGAGGCCCACCTGTGGGCCGCCCACTTCAGCCTCAGTCAACACACCTGCGCGCTACGCCCCTGCGCGGTCTATGGCATCGATCCCAAGCTCCAACGTTCGATCGGGCACACGATCATCGAGACGATCAGAAGCGGGAAGCCGTTTCATCGCCTCGGCGGTGGCAAGTTTGTCCATGTTGAGGATGTTGCGGCGGCGGTGGTCGCTACGGTCGGCAATCCCGATGCAGCAGGCAAGGTCTACAACCTCGCCGACTGCTACGCCCGCTGGGCCGACTGGGCGCTGATGGCCGGCGAGCTGCTCGGCCTCGAGGTCGAGATCGACACGTCAAGCCCGCCGCAGCCCAAGAATACCTTCACCAAGGAGGCGGCGCGCTCGCTTGGC
>JAPUKX010000116.1 GCA_027295435.1 Planctomycetota bacterium
TGGGTTGGCGGTTGGCCCCGCGGGACGATCCGCCCCAACCCCGATGAGCGTCGCACAGCACAGCGACCCAAGTAGCGTGACTCGCGTGGTCATGGCGTCCCCTTTCCCTTTCTATCGGCCGACCTGCATCAAAAACGGGGCGACCAGCATCCTTCTCGCGCTGAGGTCTATCAGTTCAAAACCCGCCCGCACAGCAGTGTGGTCTGACGGCTGCATGAGAAGAAGCTTCCGACGGGCCGACTGCTACAACATGCCGGGCGTCACCTGCCGAAGCCGACGACACCCACTTGATTCCACAATCTTCGACTGGCCCGTCACAAATGCTCCTCACCCCGACCCTGCAGTACGCTGCCATCATTGTGGCAGCCTTGGGTGGCCTGTCAATCGAAAACCGGCAGAAGTCTCTCATGCGAATGCCGAATCGTTCCTGCGCCTCTGGAAAAGAGGCATGAAAGCACCTAGGCATCCACGCATCGAATGGAAGAGGTCTCAGCGACTTGTCTTGCCGACCGCCGGCCGGGCGAGGCCGTAGCGAAGAAAAAACGCCACGGTCAGAGGCCTGACCGTGGCGATGACGAGGTTCAATCAGATGGTTACGGCGTATTGCTCGCGTGCGGTCTCAACTGCGGCGACGGCGTACTCCAGCCAGCCCGGCCAGGCCCAGGAGCGCCAAAGCGCCGGGAGTTGGGATCGAGGTGAAGAAGACCTCCTCGGCAATCCCGCCACCTTGAACACCGGCAATACCCCACTGAATGTTGGCGAACCCCTGGATGTGCTCACCGTCGGCAACGTTCCACTGGCCAACGAGGACTCGGCCGTTTGCGTCAGGTGCGCCATAGGGTGCCGGCGGGATGGTTACCAGCGCCGCATTGTCAATGACCCAGTCGGTCCCGACGTGCCATAGCGGAGGTGGGGTCAGGCCCCAGCCGAAGATGAATGGCGCGCCGGTCTTCGGGTCGTCAATCGGGCTATAGCCCGACACGTTGCCGATGGTCATGTACGTGTCGAACGTAAGACCCGTCGGATTCAACCCCCAGCCGGCGGCAGTGTTGGCGGTAGGACCGCCACCGTCCCCAGCGCCGCCGAACAGCGCTTCGTACAGGCCGGTGCCCGGCGTGGTGCCGTCGACCAATACGTTCTCGACGGTCATCGGGATGCCATTAAGGGAAACCCCGATGGCGGTCATCCGGTCGTTGGGATCATTGAAGTGGGCGTACACGCGCCAGACGTCGCGGATTCCCTCCAGGTTGCCGGGAAACTCGGCATCGACGGTGTTCCAGTTGTCGGCGAACAGTTCCACTGTCAGCCCGACGAAGTCTGCTGACGCTGCGTTGGCAAACATGAACATACCACACACGCCCGCAATCGCGGGTACAACGCTCTTCTTCATTTTGGGGACCTCTTTCTCTTCTCTTGAGCTCTATGACCGCAACCAAATTTCGGCGGGCAGCAGTCACAAGCCTGTTGCCCTCTCTCATCTCTGCGTCGAACATACCGCGATTGCCGGAAGAGTCAAGACGCAAATCGGGCTGTTTTCGAAAATTTTAATATGGGGAACTTTCCGTGCCCCTACGCCCCCCTGCTGGGCCCTCAATGAGCCCCGCCTTGAGGGTGAGCGATCTCAGGCCGGTAGGAATGCGACCAAAACGCGGTTGACCGCTCAGGCTCGGCCTGTGGTGGCCGCTGAGCGATCGCCCGCCGAGAATCCGCTGTTCTGAGCCGCAACCCCGCCACCACGGGAGACGTTCGGCGGCTGAACGGGTAGCACCATTGGGCGTCAAAAGGTGGCATCATGCGAGGAGCACGTGACCCTGGGGCGTGGCCTCACGAGTCGACCATCGCCGCTGGATGAGCAGCCCCCTGATTCTGATCCACCACCGGCTCACCTTTGAGGATCAACGGCCCGGAGCCGGTGATGCGGACAGGGATGATGCGGCCGACCAGATCGTCACACGAGTGAGAGGCGGGCACATCGAACACCGTGATCAGGTCGCCCCCCGTCCGCCCCGACATTTGGACGGGCGGAGTCTCCCAGCCCAGCTGAACCTGCCCGCCGCTCGGCGCCGACCTCCCGGTCGTCTTCTCACTGACCTTCTGCACGAAGACGTCCTCGACCCGACCGACGTACTCCGCGTGCACCTCGGCGCTGATCAAGGCCCCCAAGGCAAGCAGATCGCGGTTGCGGCGCCGCTTGACCAGCGAAGGCACATCGTCGCCCAAGCGGGCGATCGCCGCCGTCCCGGGGCGCGGCGAGTACTTGAAGATGAAGTTGTTCTTGAACCGCACCCGCCGAAGCAAATCCTTGGTCATCTCGAAGTCCGCGTCGGTCTCCGTGGGGAATCCCACAATGATGTCGCCGGCGATGGAAACATCAGGCAGAGCCGCTCGCGCACGATCGATGAACTCCACATAGTGCTCGCGGGAGTACCCGCGGTTCATCAACTTCAAGATGCGATTGGAACCGGATTGGGCGGGCACGTGCAGGTATCGGCAGATGCGCGGCGACTGTTGCATCACCTGAAGAATGTCGGTGCCGAAGTCGCGGGGATAGCTGGTCACGAAGCGCAATCGCTTGACGGCGGTGACCTCGTCGTGAATGCGGGCCAGCAGATCCGCGAAGCTGGTGACGCGACGAGCCGCTTGCGGCTTCGCGCCTCCGTTGCGAAACCCAGACAGCCCAGGACCGACTTGCGCCGCCTCGGTCCCATTGACGGTCACCGCCAGCCCGTGCGTGTAGGCATAATGATTGACGGTCTGGCCAAGCAGCGTGATTTCGATCACACCAAGATCGGCGAGGCGCTTGCACTCGTCGACGATGTGATCCGGCGGCCGGTGCACCTCGGCTCCGCGCGTATAGGGACCCACGCAATAGGTGCAGAACTTGTTGCAGCCGCGAGTGATTCTGACGTAGGCGCTGCGACCGCCGGCCGAAGCACGATCCGGGTCGAACGATCGGGATAGGTCGAGCAATTCGAGATTGTCCTCGGCGGCGGCGAGGGTGGCCCAACGGCGGGTCTTGTTTCCTTGCAGCGCGACGCGATCCGCCAGCGCGACCGCCTCCGTCTTCATCGCGTTGTCAATGAGCATGGGCAGGTTGTCGAGCTCGCCCGGCCCGCACATCAGATCGATCTGCGGGTACTTTCGCAACATCGCCGAGCCTTCGCGCTCGGCGAGGCAGCCGATGACGCCGAGAATGACTTTGTGCCCGCGCTTTTTCCACACTCCTATTCGCCCGACGCGGCTGAGCACCTTGTTCTCCGCCTGTTCGCGGACCGAGCAGGTGTTGTACAGCACCACGGCCGCTGACGTCGGATCGTCCGTGAACTCGTACCCCAACGCCGCCAGCTGCCCCCGCACCAGCTCGCTGTCCAGCACGTTCATCTGGCAGCCAAAGGTCTCGAGGTAGACGCTCCGGGCGACGGCTCCGGCAGGCGGATGTTCAGTGCTCATAGGTGATACATCCTACCGCAGTCATGCGCGTCATAGCCCCACAGGCATATGAGGGTTGGATCGACAGTCCGGCGAAAATCCATCCGCGGCGAGCACCCGTCTTATGAAATGGTGACCCGGGCGGCCCCTCGACGCGCCCAGCCCCCAAGCGCAGGCCCACGCGATTCAATCGGGCGATGATGTGGGCGAATAACTTTGTCGTGATCGCCTTGGCGTTGTTGGCCAAGTACGTTGGGTTCCTGATCGGTAATGCCATCCCGTAACGGCTGCCGATAGAACGGCCGGTTCAGCAACGATTGCTCCACGGACACGCTGGATGCGGCTTCGCCGCCCTATATCGAAACCCTCCGCCGCGCTGTGGAGATAGCGGGTTACCAGGCTACCATTGGACTCGATTAGGAGACCCACTGATGAGAATCGCGCCAGCGAGCATCGCTATGGCACTTGGGATCGCCCTTGCGGCCTGCCAAACGACGGGACCACCACCGGTGCGCACGACAGGGGACGTGACGGCCCAGCCCAGCGCTGCCGGTGAGACGATCACCGCCGAAGGCCCGACGGCCGTACTGTGGGTCAAGGGCCTGGGCTGCCCGGGCTGCATTGTCAACATCGAGCGGCAGCTGCAAGCTGTCGAAGGTGTCGAGCACATCGAGGTTGACCTGGGCAGCGGCCGGGTGGACATCGCCCTGTCAGCCGAAAACCCCGCAAGCAGACAACAACTGCGAGATGCGATCGACAAGAGCGGCTTTACGCTCGATCGCATTGAGGCGCCGTGAAGGTGACGCCGCGCTGGGCGACACCGCGGGGTGGGCGGTGATCTTGTCTCGATTCCAGCTAGCAATCGTGTTGGGCATGGGCGCCTTGACCACGGCCACTTCGAGCCACGCCCAGGCGCCGATCAACTCCAACGTCGCGTTGCAGCCGTCCACCGGCGGCGTCATCCTCCGGCAGCAGCTTCGGTACTTCGAGGCCGGCGAGGTGAAGGCATTCGTGGTGCCCACGACGATCCTCTACGGGCTGCGGGACGACTTGACCCTTATACTGACGACGCCAGTGGTCTTTCGGGAAGTCCATGACCCCATGACCGGCGAAACCCGCCGAGACAGCGGCGTGGCCGATCTCACCTTCCTCACGAAGTTTCGAGTCTTCCGCGACGACTTCGGGCCCACCGAAACCCGACGGCTTAGCCTGCTAGGCGGGCTGGAAATCCGGAGCGGTGACACCGGGTTCACCAGCGATTCGTACGATCCGATCTTTGGCGGCGTCTTCACGCACGCCGAAGGCCGACACGCCTTTGACGCGGACCTGCTTTGGAAGTTCAACACGGCCGGCGGCGCAGCCGGAGCCGACCAGATGAAATACGATGTCGCCTATCTCTATCGGCTGGCTCCAGAGCAATACACGTCGAGTAAACTGACGGCGCTGTTCGGTGTCCTGGAGCTGAACGGTCAGTATGACAC
>JAPUKX010000117.1 GCA_027295435.1 Planctomycetota bacterium
ATCCCTTCGTCGGCGTCACCGGCGACGATGAAATCTGGGCCTACGGCCTGCGCAACCCCTGGCGGAGTAGCTTCGATCGTGAGACCGGCGACCTGTACATCGCCGACGTCGGCCAGAACGCGCGCGAAGAGATCGACTACCAGCCGGCTGCGAGCGGCGGCGGCGAGAACTATGGCTGGGACTGCGAAGAAGGTACCGCGTGCGCCAACTCGGTCAGCCCCGATTGCTTTGGCACAGTCAATGGGTGCAGCTGTGGTGATCCCACCCTTGTCAATCCCATTCACGAATACACACATTCGGTCGGCTTCTCCATCACCGGCGGGTACGTCTATCGCGGATGCGCGATCCCCAGCCTGCTGGGCACCTACTTCTTTGGCGACTTCGGCAGCGCGCGGATTTGGACGTTCAAGGTCGTCGGCGGCTCGGTTACCGAGTTCGCCGAGCGCACGGCGGAACTGGACCCCCCCGGCGCAATGAGCATCTGCTGCATTTCCGCGTTCGGCGAGGACGCAGCGGGCGAAATCTATATCGTCGAACGCAGCGGCACCACGACCGGTGAGGTCTATAAGATTGTCCCGGAAACACCGACGATCCCCCCGGCGGATTTCAACTGCGACGGAAGTGTGGGCATCCTCGATCTTCTCTCGCTGCTCGCGCAATGGGGACCCTGCGACGGGTGTTTGCAAGACCTCGACGGCGACGGTCAGGTCGGTATATTCGACCTCCTGACGCTCCTGGCCCAATGGGGCTGAGCCGCGCTTTGATCCGCGGCTCTCGCCCGTCACCGTCGGCATCACAGCGACATCGCATATTCCAACCCCCGATAAGCGAACCGGGTCGCACGGCCCGGCGAAAAAAACACGACTACGATTGAATTGTCCGGGTAGGTTCGACGTTAGGATAGGGATAGGATTGTCCGAGGGAGGCCGGTAGCCGGTGTTTGGATCACAACTGTTGCGAATGTTGGCGGCGATGCTGGTGGCGACGTGGTCGCCTGAGCACCGGTGCTGCTGTCAGCCCAATGCCGCGGATGCCGAGAGCGGAGGCCAGCTGGCCTTCGTCGTCGGCTTCACCGACTCGGCTCAGCCCTCCGACATTCGGCCGATGGCGTGTTGCGCAGAAACGGCGCCTGATACGTCATGCTCACCGGAGGCCGCGCCGACCAAAGCAGGCTGTGGCTTGGGGTGCTCCAAGAGCGGCGGGGATGACCGGCCGGCGTGTGCGTGCGCACATGCTTGGACCGATGCGTCGCTGCCGGTTGCAATGACCGCGACATCGCCAGCCAAGAACACTCAGGCGACCATAGATATGCTGGTTCAGCTGCCACCGACCTTCCTCGGAGTCGGCACTTCTAGGCAACTCATCAATTGTTGCCGCGGCTCACCACACGGCCCACCGGCGCGATCTCTTTTTGCGTTGCGCTGCCTGCTGACAATCTGATCCAACCCATCGCAGCACCGCTGCTTGCCATGCCTGCGCCGCTGTGCCCAGGTGTGACGCTGTTTCACTGTGGCGGTGCGCTGCCCGAAACGGACCACAAACCGTCGTAGACTTTGGATGCAAAGCACCCGCGGATATGCCTCCGCGGCTGCGAATATCAACTGGCATGGAACAAGGAGATTCTGAAATGTCCATCAAGTACGCCTTTGCACGACATTGGAAGGTTCCCGTCGCTGTGGTCGGCGCAATGCTGGCGGCGGGGCCGCTTGCTCTCGCTCAGTCAACGCAGCCCGACGCCGGCGAAACAACCCAAGACGCCCTGGTGATCCACGTCTGGACCTGTCCGGCGCACGAGAAGTTCCGCCTGCGGGATGAGGGCGCCTGCCCGGTCTGCGGCGAGGACCTCGTCCGCAAAGAGATCACGATTCAAGGCCCCGAGCAGGTCGGAGATCCCTATCCGCTGGACCGCTGCATCGTCACGGGCCTCCGGCTGGGCGACGCGGGACCGCCGATCATCATGATGCACAACGGGCGGGAGGTCCGCTTCTGCTCCAAGGACTGCATCAGCAAGTTCGAGGCGGACGTAGCGACATACTTCACGAAGATTGATCAGAAGATCATCGAGCAGCAATTGCCGCGGTATCCAATGACGAGCTGCCCGGTCTCCGAGGAAGCCTTGGGGTCCATGGGCGATCCGGTGAATCGCGTCTACAACAACCGGCTTGTGCGCTTCTGCTGCAACGGGTGCGTACGGGCCTTCAAGAAGGACCCGGCGAAGTTCCTCCCCAAGCTCGACGAAGCGATCGTCGCACAGCAGCAGCAAGACTATCCGCTCGCGACCTGCATGATTTCCGGCATGAAGCTCGGCTCGAAGGGCAAGCCGGTCGATTACATCGCCGCCAATCGCCTGGTGCGGTTCTGCTGCAACGGGTGCCCAAGGGGTTTCTGGAAGGACCCTGCGACATACCTCGCCAAGCTGGACGAGGCGTGGCAGAAGCAGCTTGGCGACAAGCCGTCTCCTGAGAAGGACACCGGTGAGACCGACGAGCACAACCACGACCACGGTGACCACGACCACTAGGCCCAAGAGCTCTGCTATGACTCGTTGTCGAAGTCTCTTTCATCTGTTCTGTGCGGCGGTGTTTGCGTCGGCGGTGGGCTGCGGGAACGCGCGTCTCGGCGGCCCGTTCAGCGAGTGGATCGACCGTGATTGGCCCCCCGACGAACTCGCCCAGCCGGGGTCCGATCAGACCGGTGAACCAATTGCGAGTGCCTGGAACTCTGCGAGGTATGTGGAGATTCCTGATGAGGCCGGCCCGGAAGATTACGTACGGTTGGTGCTTCAGCGAAATCCCGCGCTCCAGGCCGCCGCGCAGAATGTGCGGCGTCTGGCCGAACGCATTGACCAGGTGACCGCCCTGGACGATCCCCAATGGGAGTTCGGTCCGACGGGTCGACTGGGCTCCGATGGTTCCGGTGTGTCGGGATTGACGACCGAGATCCGGCAGCATCTGCCCTCTCCGGGCAAGCTGGCGACGCGGGGTCGGATCGCTGCACATGAGGTTGCCATGGCCGCCCAGGAGATGGTGATGACGCGGCAGAAGCTGATCGCCAACACGCGTAGGGCGTACTGGTCGCTCTACATCGCGCAGCGATCGATTGAGGTGACAATGCAGAGCCTGGATCTGCTGATTCAGCTCGACGATGTCGCTGAGAACCGCTACCGGACCGGCGAGGCGACGCTGCAGGATGTGCTGCTCGTCTCGACCCAGCGCAGCCGTCTCGACACCGAGCTCCTGGCGTTCCGGTCGCAGCAGGAGGCCGCGGCGGCGATGCTCAACAACCTGCTCGATCGACCGATTGCCGCGAAGGTGCCGGCACCGGGTCCGGCCGTGGCGACCCTCGAAGGCCTGGATCTGGAGCTCGACCCTCTCCTGGCCAGTGCCATGCGGGTCAACCCCGATCTCTTGAGGATTCACGAGCAGATCGCGGCCGATCGGGAGCGCCTGAACCTCGCCCGGCTGGCTCGGTGGCCGGACTACAAGGTGGAGGTCGGCTACGACTTCATCGACGATGTGGACATGGGATCATCCGCCGCCGCCGAGCAGGGGTGGCGGCTGACCGTGGAGCTCAACCTGCCCATCTGGTCGCGGAAGCTCGATGCGGCGGAAGCCGAGGCCCTGCGGGCCATCTTTCAAAGCACGGCTGAGCTACGGGATGCGGGCAACCGCACCGCCTTCAAGGTCCGGGATGCCCTGGTGCGGGCGCAGACGCATCATCGCCAGGCCATTCTGTTCCGTGATGAGATCATTCCCAAAGCGCGGCAGACGCTGGATGTGTCCACCACCGACTATCAGCTCGGTCACCTGGATTTCCAGGCGCCCATCGACAACTGGCGCCGGCTGCTGACTTTCGAGCTGATGTATCACCAGAACATCGCGCGGCTGGAGCAGGCCTTGGCCGACCTGCAGGCTGCCCTCGGCGAGGACCTCAACCGCAAGGACCGATCCTCAGATCAACCCGCCGTCCCCGGTCGCGAACCGCCGGCAGAGTTGGAGATCAAGCGATGAGCGAAACTCAGAACCAGGGTATGACCAAGCGCGATGAGACGGCGAAGCCGCAAGCGCCGCCCCCCCCCAGTCCGCCGCCGCGTGGGCCGAGCCTTGGGAGGCTGCTTGGCTGCTTGGGGGTGGTGCTGGCGCTGCTTCTACTCGGCTCAACGGCGTTTGTGCTGGGCGTGTTCTTCGGTGCACCATTGCGAGACGCCAATCAAGGCATCCGTACTTCGCCGACTGGCGAGCAACCCGTAGCGGCCGCAGAAGAGAACGACTGGCGGTACTACACCTGCGGGATGCATCCGTGGGTCATTCTTCCGGAGCCGGGGCTCTGTCCCATCTGCCACATGGACCTGGTTCCGCTGGACCCGGAGAAGTTCACGGGTGAGATCGTCATCGACCCGGTTGTGGTGCAGAACATAGGTGTGCGGATCGAGCCGGTCGTGACCGGCCCCGTGACGCGCGTCATCCGAACCGTGGGCACGGTCGCTTACGACGAAACAAGGATGCAGGACACGATCGTGCGCGTCGATGGGCAGATCGAAACGCTCTACGCCAACTACATCGGCATGCCGGTCAAGAAGGGCGATGTGCTGGCCGACTACCACAGCCCGACGGTGATGGCCGCGGAGCACGAGCTGCTGATCGCCAGCAAGTCCAGGGCTACCGCCGATGGCGCGCGGATCATCGAGGCCGCGAAGGACAAGCTCCGGATCTACGGCGTGCCGGAAGCGGATATCGAGGCAGTGCTGGAAACCGGGAAAGTTCCCTATACCTTCCGCGTGCTGAGCCCTCTCGACGGCTTCGTCCATTCCATGGGCGGCCACCAGGGCCACTGGTTGACCGTTGGCGAGCACGTGAACGAGATCATCGACCTCTCGCAGGTCTGGGTCTTGGCCACGCTGTACGAATACCAATTGCCCTTCGTCGAGGTCGGGCAGCCAGCGGTGATGACCTTGTCGTATCTCCCCGGCCGGACCTTCGAGGGCAAGGTGATCTACATCTACCCGTATCTCGATGAGAAGACGCGGCAGATCAATGTCCGGCTGGAGTTCGACAATCCTACCGGTCTGCTCAAGCCCGGGATGTATGCAAACATCAAGCTCCAGAGCACGCTGGCCCAGTCGCGCACACTTGTCCCTCGGGCAGCGGTCATGGACACCGGCAAGCGACAGATCGTCTTCGTGAGTCTTGGCGAGGGGCGCTTCGAGCCACGCGATGTGGTCGTTGGGGTGGAAACCGATGACGGCATGGTCGAAATCCTCGACGGGCTCAAACCCGGCGAGATGGTCGTCACCAGCGGGCAGTTCCTGCTGGACAGCGAAGCGAACATCCGCGAATCCCTGGCCAAGATGATCCGGGGCGAACTGGCCTCGGAGCAGGAGGCGGTCGTGGCCGTGGCCGGATCGAGTCAACTGAGCGCCTTGCCCGACGCCGTTGCCGACGCCATCGTTGACATCCTCGACGGCTACTTTGCCATCGGCGATACCTTCGCCGGCAATTCAGTCGGCGACCTCTCGCCTGTCGCGGGCCGCATTGTCGGGGCGGTCGATGTCCTGCTGGACGTTGAGATTCCAGATGACAAGGAGTTTTGGCGCAATCACGACGAGGTGGCCGTGGTCCGCGGCATAGCCCTGAAGTTGGTTGACGAAACGGACCTGGAGCAGGCCCGGCTACAGTTCGCCGACCTTAGCGCCGCGCTGGCCAAGCTCATCAAAGCGACCGGCGTGCCGCCGTCGTACGACACTGAGGTGCACCAACTGCACTGCCCGATGTACCGCTCCGGCCAGGGTGGAAGCATCTGGCTGCAACCCAAGGGTGATGTTCGCAATCCGTTCTTCGGCTCGATCATGCTTCGCTGCTTCGATGAGCGCAGCACGTTGCCTGTGACCGGGCGGCAGGGGCCCCCGGAGTAACCCATGATCGCCAAACTGATCCAATGGTGCGTCGGCAACCGGGCGATGGTCCTCCTTTTGACCGTGTTCCTGGTGGCGGCGGGAGTCTGGTCCGTCTTCCACATCAAGATCGATGCGATTCCAGACCTCTCGGATGTCCAGGTCATCATCCGCACCGAGTACCCCGGCCAGGCCCCGCAGATCGTCGAAGATCAAGTCACCTACCCGCTGACCACGACCATGCTGTCCGTTCCCCACGCCAAGGTTGTGCGCGGCTACAGCATGTTCGGCTCGAGCTTCGTGTACATCATCTTCGAGGACGGCACCGACATGTACTGGGCCCGCAGCCGGGTCCTGGAGCAACTCAACTTCGTGGCCGGCTCACTCCCGGCCGGCATCAACCCGCAACTCGGCCCGGATGCCACCGGTGTGGGATGGGTCTTTGAGTACGTCCTGTTGACCGGCAAGTACTGCCCAAACCATCCCAACGGACTGTGGCACGACCCGGAGACCGACATCTGGTACGCCGATGTCCCGGACGACCCGGCGGTACGGCAGCGCCTCGTGCGCCATCGCGTATTCCAGGACACCAAAGCGATCTTCGCCGACGTGCAGGAGAACCGCCGCTACGAGTCGGTCGACGACGCCCCGTCCGAAGCCCGCAGCCGGCTGAAGCGGATCGTTCTTACGGCCGGCTACGATCGCTGCCCCCTCGACGATGAACCATTACGCCCAAGCAATCAGGACCTTTCGGACCTGCGCGGGATTCAGGACTGGTACCTGCGCTATGAGCTGACGGCCGTCGAGGGCGTCAGCGAGGTCGCTGCGATCGGCGGCTTCGTCAAGCAGTACCAAGTCGTCGTTGATCCGGTCAAACTGCTGGCGTACAACCTGCCGCTGAGCAAGATCAAGACGGCGATCAAGCGGTCCAACGTCGATGTGGGCGGGCGCTTGATCGAGATGAGCGAGACCGAGTACATGGTCCGCGGCGTCGGCTACCTGGGCAGCCTCACGGACAGCGAGATCGCCGAGGCCAGGGCCAAGGGTCTGTCGGTCGAGGAAGCACGCACGCAGCGCGCGTTGGATGAGTTGCGAACGATCTCTCTGGGTGCGACCGAAGACGGCTCGCCCATCTACCTGGCCGAGCTCGCCGACATCCGCATCGGGCCGGATATCCGCCGGGGCGTGGCTGAATGGAACGGGGAAGGTGAAGTCGTCGGCGGCATCATCGTGATGCGCTTCGGCGAGAACGCCCGCGCCACCATCCAGAGAGTGCGCGACAAGCTCACAGAGCTGGAAAAGGGCTTGCCTCCGGGCATCGCCATCGAGGTCGGCTACGACCGCAGTGATCTGATCGATCGCGCGATTGTGACGGTCCGCAACACGCTGATCGAGGAGGTCATCGTCGTCTCGCTGGTCATCATTCTGTTCCTGCTGCACGCCCGCAGTGCTCTGGTGGCCGCGTTCGTTTTGCCGACGGGTGTTCTCTCCACTCTGGCGCTCATGAACCTGCTCGATATCAACGCCAACATCATGAGCCTCGGTGGCATCGCCATCTCCATCGGCGTGATGGTGGACAGCTCCATCGTGATGGTCGAGAACGCCCACAAACACTTGGAACGTGAGAAGCAGCGGGTGGCCGAGGGCGGCCAGGCCAGACCGCGCAGCGCCGTCATCGCGGAAGCCGCGGCGGAGGTCGGCCCGACGCTGTTCTTCAGCCTGCTCATCATCACCGTCAGCTTCCTGCCGATCTTCGCCCTGGGTGAACAGTCCGGGCGCCTCTTCAAGCCGCTGGCGTACACCAAGACCTTCGCCATGGCCAGCGCCGCCATCCTGGCCATCACCGTCATTCCCGTGCTGATGATCTACTTCATTGCCGAGCGGATGCTGCCCGTGCAGTTGGGGCGCGGCAAGCGCGTCTTGGCCTACCTGGCACTGATCGTCGCCCCGGCAATCGTCCTGGCGTACGTTCCCTTGCCCGCGCTCGGCGACTACCGGTGGTGGCTCGTCGCAGGATGGGTCGGCTTGAGCGCCATGATCATCCTGCCGCAGAAGCTCCTCTCCGAAGAGCGAAACCCGATGAGCCTGCTGCTACAGCGGCTCTACAACCCGTTCTTCGTCTTCACCATGCATTATCGCTGGCTCACGCTCTTGGTCGCAGCGGTGGTGATGGCCGCAACGGTGTGGCCCTACAGCCGGCTCGGGAGCGAGTTCATGCCTCCGTTGGAAGAGGGAGACCTGCTGTACATGCCAACCACCGATCCCGGGATCAGCATGACCAAAGCTCGGGAACTGCTGCAGCAGACGGACAAGCTGATCATGCAGTTTCCGGAAGTGCACACGGTGATGGGGAAGATCGGCCGGGCTGAGACGGGCACCGATCCCGCACCTCTCTCCATGGTGGAGACCACCATCACCCTGTGGCGCGACAAGAGCAAGTGGCGCCGCGTGCCGGTGAAACGCTTCTACCGAAACTTCCCCCCCTGGCTGAAGTGGCTGCCAAGCACAGTCCTGGCCGAGACGCGAACCATCACGATCAACGAGTTGGTGTACGGCTACGAGTGGCCGGATGGCCCGCACGTCCCCGGCCTCAACGAGATCATCCAGATACCGGGTCTCACCAACTCCTGGACCATGCCGATCAAGACCCGCATCGACATGCTCTCGACGGGCATCAAGACACCCGTAGGCATCAAGGTCATGGGTCCAGACCTGGCGACCCTTGCTGATCTGGCCAACCAGATCGCCCAGGTCGTCAAAACCGCGCCCGGCACCGGCGCCTACACCACCAGCGCCTTTCCGGAAAAGAGTGTCGGTGGCAACTACCTGGACATCACGATCGATCGCGAGGAGATCGCGCGCTACGGCCTGACCGTGGGCGACGTGCAGGATGTGATCATGAGTGCTCTGGGCGGGATGAACGTCAGTTGGACCGTCGAGGGCCTGGAGCGGTACCCGATCAATGTGCGCTACCCACATGAGCTGCGCGACAACCTGCCTGCGCTGCGGCAGGTGTTGGTGGCCACGCCGCTTGGTGCCCAGGTTCCACTGGCCCAGTTGGCCTCCTTCACGATTCACAAGGGCCCGCCCATGGTCAAGAGCGAAAACGCCCGGCTGACCAGTTGGGTCTATGTGGACATCGCGGGGATCGACGTGGGGACCTACGTCAAGAATGCCCAGCGGGCCGTGAATGAGCAGGTCAGTCTTCCCCCGGGGTACAACATCATCTGGTCAGGCCAGTATGAATACATGCAAGCCGCCCGCGAGCGCCTGATGGTCGTTGTGCCCCTGGCCGGCGTCCTGATCATCCTGCTGCTGTACATGGCCACCAAAAGTTGGCTGCGGGTGTTCATCCTTGTGCTCAGCTTGCCCTTCAGCCTCGTGGGGGCAATCTGGCTGCTCTATCTACTGGAGTACAACCTGTCGATGGCGGTCTGGGTCGGAGTGATCGCGCTGGCGGGCCTGGCCACGGAGACCGGGCTGGTGATGCTGCTGTATCTGGACAACAGCTTTGAGCGGTTCAAGGCCGAGGGGCGGATGCGCAACCCCGATGACCTGTGGCACGCCGTCCACGAGGGCGCGGTCCAGCGGATCCGGCCCAAGACGATGACGGTCATGACGACCTTCATCGGTTTGGTTCCTCTGTTGTGGGCCAGCGGGGCTGGGGCCGATACCATGCGCCGCCTTGCCGCACCGATGATCGGGGGGCTCGCCACCGCGTTCATCCTGGAGCTGCTGCTCTATCCCGTGATCTTCTACCTCGCCAAGCGGATCGCGCTGCGCCACGAGTTCCGCCGGCTCGCGGGCAGTTGATATCGTTCCCTCAACAGGATGACGCCGTCTTGTACCGTGGGATATACTGCCGCGTCGTGCCGGGCTCGTAGCTCAGTTGGCTAGAGCGCGCCCCTGATAAGGGCGAGGTCGGAGGTTCAAGTCCTCCCGGGCCCATTGTCGCGCTTCGACCCCGGATTGTGCACCGCAGAGTCGCAGAGCAGAGAGAAGCTGCAATGAACTCAAAGGAGCGTCGTGCCGAACCGAAGGCCTGACAGTCGTTGCCCTTCGTGGATTCGCCGCAACGCGCTCGCCCTTAGCGGGCGTCGAGCTTGAACGCTTCGCGCAGGAGACTCTTCACAGCGGCGTCGATCTCTTTGGCACTGCGGATCTTCACGTGCCGCATCCCCTTGCCGGTGCCTTCGACGCGTCCCGCCGGGTCGGGCAGTTCGGCGCCGCGGGCAAAGCCAAGGTTGACGTGATCCTTGAATGCCGCAATGTAACACACGCCCTTGTTCCCTACATACCAGGGCTGGCCCCACTTGAGATCCTCATGCGCCTGCGGCGCAACGGCGAAGATAAGCCGACGCAGCGCTTCGACCACCGCCCGCGTGTCCGGCGGCAGCTTCTTCACGTACGTGTCCACCTTGCTGGCCGGCTTGGCTTTACCGGTCACCGCTTTCACCAGCTGCAATCTCCTCGACACGATTCGTCGTACTCGCCGATCGCCACCACGCTATGCGTCAGGCTTGGGCCCGCTCACCCCGACGTCTCCGCACGTGGCTTGACGACCGCGGCGATCACCAAGCCGGCGAGGAACCAGCCGACGATCGTGTCACCGATCTTGAGCAGCGTGAACCCCATCGGGTTGAGCATGAAGTTCCAGGCGATCAGGTGAACGCTGACAGCGGCAAAGAGCCCCAGGCCGAACACGAATGCCGCGCGTGCGGCGTATCCCCTTCGCCCGCAGGCGCAACACAGCAGGATCGACGCCAGCAGCGCGCTAACAAAATCGATGCCGAATCCCTTCACGAGCGCGCTGGGCGGCATCGGCTCGCCGCCCTCACGATGATAGATCACCGCGCCAAGCGGGCCTTCTTGGTGGCTTTCCTCATAGGCTTCCATGGCGGCTTGTTTCTCATCCGCGGTCGCGTCTGGATCGTGCTTTGGCATGGGAAACCAGTAAACGCCGGTCTCCGGCAGGTTTTCCCGCAACACTTCCATCACCGCGCCTTCGTCGGTCATGTGCGTGTATGGCAGCAGCCTCTCCGAGAGCACGACCCAGTACAAGAAACTCCATACGAACAGGACAACAGCGCCCAGCACGCCCCCAAGCAGGATCCGCATCATCAACTCCTTCGTGTCCGATTCAGCGTGTCGATCGGTTCTTGATCATCCGCCTACAAGATTACTCTCGCCGCGTCGAGGTCACCTGGAGGACCTTGAACTCCTTGCCGTCCGGCCCCGGCGTGAACATCTCATAGACGAGCTTGTCGTCGCTCTCGAACGTGGTCACGGTGCGGAACGCCTTGTCCCTCTTGCCGTGCATGGTGTCGTCGTGCTTGCCCTGCATGGTGATCGTCTTTGCGCTGGAGTCATAGCTTCCTCGGGCGACCATGAACGATGTCGTGTGGTTGTCGATCCAAAACGAGATGTACTCGTTGCGGAAGTTGTCGTAGCCGATGACGTCCATCCCCTCGAAACGATTCCCTTCCATCTGTCCTTCGTACGTTCCCTGAAGGAACCGCCCACCCATGATCCATTTGTACTCGGCGGAGCCGTAGGACTGCGACGGTTCGGCCCCGGGCTCCATCCAGAATTTGACCGTCTGCTCCCATCGGCCGACAAACGGCTCCAATTGTTTGTGCTGCTCGCCGGGCATGGCGTACTTCATCCAC
>JAPUKX010000118.1 GCA_027295435.1 Planctomycetota bacterium
CAGAATAGCCCGGCCAGTCCTGGCTGACGCGAGCCCTGCAGCGGGCAGATTAGCTGCGGGTCGCAGACCCAGGGTGTGTCTTTCGGCTTGCTACCTGTCGAATGCGTTGCAGCAGCCTCACCGTACCGCGCAGTGGCAGCCAGAAAAGGGCGGCGTAAAACAGTGTCAGCGCTGCGGCTCGAGCGAACAGGTTCAGGGCTGAACCGTCGCTCAAAATCGAAGTGGCGTCCATGAACGGGCTCCTTGCCGATGCCAGCCAACTCCTCCAGGAATCGAGCCTACGATTCAACAGCCGATACCCAAGGCCCTGATCGAGGGAAACCCCAAGGCCGTGGGAAGCTGTATCAGTTGGGGGACCTGGTGCGATGATGACTTCGATGGCGTCACTTCTGCTGGGGTCGCTGCTCCCGCAACCCACATCCTCCGGCTCCGTCGGGGGATCGATGGATTGACATGTCGGCGTCTGGATCGACTCCCGGCCGAAGGCCGGGCTATCGGGCAACGCACTGAATCCACCCACTCCCATAGCCCCCGGCTTCGCCGGGGGACCGGACCGCAGGCGACTTCCTCCGGCGGCGCGTTGAAGCGACGCGACTGCAGAGCCCAGCTGTGCGATAGCATGGCCCGCACACATGGCCCAATCCAAGGAATCACCGAGAACCCTCTACCTCATCGACGGGCATGCGCAGTTCTTTCGGGCCTATCACGCCATCGGCGCCGGCATGACCAGCCCCGTCACCAAGGAGCCGACGAACATGACCTTCGGGTTCGTGGGCATCCTGCTCAAACTTCTGCGCGAGTACAAGCCTGACTACCTCGCGGTGGCGATCGATGTCAGCGGCGACAAGGAAACCTTCCGCTCCCGCCTCTATCCCGAGTACAAGGCTAATCGTCAAGAGCCGCCTGAGGATTTCCGCCCCCAGGTTAACCGATGCGTGCAAGTGCTCGACTTGATGGGTATTCCCGTGCTTGGTGTAGAGGGGGTCGAAGCTGATGATGTCATCGCCACCATCGTTCGCCAACTCGCAGCCGAACACCCCGACCTCAACATTCGAATCATCTCGCGCGACAAGGATCTCACCCAGCTGATCGGTGAGCATGTTGACCTGCTGGATATCAATAAGGACGAAACGATCACTCCTGAGCAGTTGTTTCGAACCGAAGGCGTGAAGCCGCACCACGTCCGGGACATTCTGGCCTTGATGGGCGATCCCACGGATAACGTGCCCGGAGTTGCCGGGATAGGGCCGAAGACCGCAGCCCAGTTGATCCTTCGTCATGGCTCCCTTGACGGAGTGCTGGCCCACCTCAACGAGATCACGGGCAAGCGGCGCGCGAATCTCGAAGCGTCCCGCGACGTGCTGGCGCTCAGCCGGCAGCTCGTTACGCTCAAGGACGATGTTGATGTGCGTCTGGACTTGGAATCCGCACGCTTTCAGCCTGCGTCGGTTCCAGTTGATCAATTGCTTGGGACATTCCAGCAGTTGGGTTTCAACCGGCACCAGACCGAGCTGCTAAGTCTGACCCGCGGTGCCTCGACCTCCGCGGCGCAACCGGTTGAGGCTCAGACGGAACTATTTGCGGCTCCTTTGCAGAGGCCCCAAGCGACTGCACAGGATGGTGAATACCAGCTCATCAGCACCGTCCAAGAGCTTGATCAGCTTTTGCAGGAGGTGTGCAGTGCGGGCATGCTGGCCATCGACACCGAGACCGACAGCCTTTCGCCTCTTCGCGCCAACCTCTGCGGTGTTTCCATTTCGATCGAGCCGAAGAAGGCCGTCTACATCCCGACTCGATCACCCCAGCCGCAACGACATCTGGACACCGAAACCGTCCTCCAGCGCATGCGCTGCGTGCTCGAGGACGAGTCCATCAAGAAGGTTGGCCACAATCTCAAGTTCGACTTCAACATCTTTCGACGCCACGGCGTGCGTTTGGCGGGGATTGCGTTCGACACCATGATCGCCAGCTACCTCATCGACCCCTCGCGGTCCAGCCACAAGTTGGACGTGCTCGCGCTGGCTCTTCTTGAATATACCTGCACACCGCTCACCGACCTGATCGGCACCGGCAAGCAACAGAAGACCTTTGATCAGGTCCCGCTTGACCTGGCGGTGCAGTACGCGGCCGAGGATGCGGACATCACGCTACGCCTGCGCGATGTGCTAGCCCCGCGGCTTGCCGAGATCGGCCTGCAAGATCTGTTTGACAACGTCGAGATGCCGCTGGTCGAGGTTCTCGCTGAGCTTGAGTTCAACGGTATCCGCATTGATTCAGACGAGCTTGATCGCCAACGTGTTCGGCTGGGCGATCGGATCACGGAGCTTCGCCAGCGGATTAATGATGCAGTCCCGCGTGGCATCGGCCCCTTCAACCCGGATTCGCCCAGGCAGCTTGCTCGCGTGTTGTTCAACCGACCCGATCAGGACCCGCCGGGGCTTGGGATGGTGGTGGGCAAGCGCGGCAAGACCGGTCCCTCCACCGATCAGGGGGTGCTTGAACGTCTTGCCGCCAATCCCGCCATCGACTCTGCGGTGCCGGGGCTGATCGTCGAGTACCGCCAATTGACAAAGCTCGTCAACACCTATCTCGTTGCACTGAAGGACGCGATCAATCCCCAGACGGGCAGAGTCCACGCTTCGTTCAACCAGACCGTGGCCGCGACCGGCCGGCTGAGCTCTTCGAATCCGAATCTTCAGAACATACCCATCCGCACCGAGGTCG
Source organism: Planctomycetota bacterium (assembly GCA_027295435.1). Classification (GTDB taxonomy): domain Bacteria; phylum Planctomycetota; class Phycisphaerae; order Phycisphaerales; family SM1A02; genus JADFFQ01. The sequence goes on from JAPUKX010000118.1 coordinate 2,725, forward strand.
GCCGGGAGATCCGCCGGGCGTTTGTCGCCGAGCCCGGATGCGTGCTCATCAGCGCCGATTATTCACAGATCGAGCTGCGCCTGCTTGCGCATCTGTCCGAGGATGAGGCGCTGATCGAGGCGTTTCAGCATGGCGTGGACATCCACACGATCGTGGCCTCGGATGTATTCGCAGTGGACCCGAACCAGGTCACGCCTGCTCAGCGCGACACCGCCAAGATGGTCAACTTCGGCATCATCTACGGCATCACGCCCTACGGCTTGGCCCGGCGACTTGGCCCCGAGACCGGTGTCGAAGATGCCGCAGGCTTTATCCGCGACTACAAGGCTCGCTTTCCGCGGATCGACGAGTTTCTCCAGCGCTGCATCGAGATGGCCAGAGATGAGGGCTATGTCGAGACTATCCTGAACCGGCGCCGGCCGATCCCCCAAATCCGCTCCCGCAACCCCCAGCAGCGAGCGCTCGGCGAGCGCATGGCGATCAATAGCGTGGTGCAGGGAAGCGCCGCGGACCTGATCAAGGTTGCAATGATCGACCTGTACGGAAAGCTACCGCTTCGGTTTCCCGACGCGCGGATGCTGCTTCAGATCCACGATGAGCTGGTCTTCGAGGCGCCGCGCGACCAGGCGGAAGCGGTCCAGCGGTTTGTCGCCGAGAGGATGGAGTCGGCGATGAAGCTGCGGGTCCCGCTTGTGGTCGAGACCGCATTCAGCCGAAGCTGGATAGACGCCAAGTGAGCATCTTGACCGTCAGATGGAGGCTGTTACAGTAGTCGGACCCTGGCTGACCATGAATCGGGGCGGTAGCTCAATTGGATAGAGTACCGGACTGTCGATCCGGTGGTTGCGGGTTCGAGTCCCGTCCGCCTCGCTTCACAAGTCCCGTGAAATGCGGGGCTTGTTGTTTTTGGGGGCAAGGCCAAATCGTCCATTTGGCCAGAGTGTAGCCAAAAGTGTAGCCAAAACCGCTCCGGCAACGTCATGCCGAGAACGCTGCCCGGACCCGATCTGCCACGTCCTCGCCCACGCCCGGGTAGAAGTCGGCTGTGGTGTCGATCTTGGCGTGTCCCATCAGGTGCCGCAGCTCGTGCATCGGCACGTGTCTGGCCATCAGTGTCCCGTAGGTCTTGCGTAGGTCATGGATCGTGCCCTGTTGCCAGGGCACGTCATCTTGCCGTTCTGCAAGCGTCTTGTGGGCACCTGCCTGTATCAGGTCAAACTGACGGTTCATGTTGTTGACCAGGTTGATCGTCTGCTTCTCCGAGGAAGGCCGAGAGTCCAGCTATCCGTCATCCCGTATCAACCCTTTGATCGGAGATGCTGAAGGTCTCCACATCTGACACGAGAACCCTCATTTCGCTAAAAATACGCATGTCAATGGAGCGTGCCCCCTCTTGTTCCGCGATGACTACACGGTCACCCAGGACGGTTTCGCCAGTGGGAAGAATGAGTAAAGTAGGGCCGCCGAACTGCACCTCATATCTACAACCACTAAGGTCGAAGGGACTGGTGGCTGGTCCTGCACGAAAAACGTACCCACAGTTCTCAAAAAAGTCCGGCGCGAGTTCACACCAGTCAATAAAGAGGTTGGGAACTGGGAGCGGGAGCTGCATCCCCGCCCCGGATGTCAAGTCCGTCAGATGCGCGACTATGGATTCACCGAGGAGCACAAGAATCTGTTGTTGGTCAGAACCGATAGGACTGAAATCCGCTGTAATCAAGCCGCCGCTCGAGGAGCTCTCGATACGGAGAATGGTCGCAAGCTGATCCGGGGCGTCGTCAACTACCCCGATAGCATGGATCTCAACGCTCCCGTCGAGGAACTCGCCGGCGCCCGACTCATCTCTGAGAATGGCACTCCAACGACCTGCGTCGTGGCCTAGGCCGATAGCCACGCCGTCGTCTCCGGAAAGCCCGATGTTTCTTACGGTCAGTGTGTCGAAACTGAGAAACCCCGGCTCTCCTTCGACAGCAATGGTTGCACTACCCAGGGCATTCGCCGTCAACTGCTCTTTGACCAGGGCACGTACGCCCAAGATATCACAAGGACCGAGAGTATCCCCGTGAGCGAGGTGAGCGGGGAGATCGG
>JAPUKX010000119.1 GCA_027295435.1 Planctomycetota bacterium
CGTTGCCGTCGCCATGCGCTTACGACGGAACCCGTACAAATCTGATCGGATCGAATTCCGGAATCGTCACGATGACTGCATCGATCGAGCCTTCGTCGGAGATCACGAATGATGTGTCATAGGTGCCGTCGGGCGTGCTGAGTGCTATCTGATCCATCCCACCCGTGCTGACAAGCGCGATCGGCATGTTGCCTATGTGACCGGTCAACGCATCGTCCTCCACAGCGATGGACAAGTCTCCCCACAGGCGGCTTGTGAAGGTCCCAACGTAGAGATCGAGTCCCGCCGACAGCGTCGTTGCCGTAACCGGGGTTCTCGCTGTCTGGTCGCCATCCATTCTGGCGAAGATCCGCCCCGCCTGATTGACGAACATCGGCAGCAGGTCCGGATGACCCGTTTCGCCGAGCAGGCGATCGTAGATGTCGATCGAAACGATGTCAGACAACGCGTAACCGCCGGGGCTCGAGTTGGCGAGCATAACAACGCCGATGCCCGATCCAGGAATGAATGACAAGTGGGCTCTTGCTCCAACATAGTCCCCGTTATGCTCGAAGTAGGGGCCGTGGCCGCGATACGCGCCACGGAACCATGCGAGGCCGTATCCCTCGATGCGGTCGAGGAGGTCTCGAGCTCGCGGGTCCTTCGATTGCAGCTTGTGACTCTCCACGCTCATTTCCTTGGAGATCACGCGGGTCCCGCCGATCTCGCCGTTGTTCAGCTGCAACATCACCCAGCGCGCACCATCGGCTGCCGATGTACCCATCCCGCCTGCGGCATGCATGACTCGGTCACTCTTGCGAATAGCGCAACGCGACCACGCGTCTTTCGAGCCTTCCATCGGGAAGGCGGCATCGGCGTCGCCGTACATGGTGCTGGCGTATGTCGTCGTCCTGAACATGCCGGCGGGATCGAAGATGCGCTCATCAAGGAACTCCTGCCATGGCTTGCCGGACACGGCATCGATAATCCTGCCTGCGAGTGTGAAGTGCTGGTTTGAGTACTCCACCTGCATCGTCGGCTCGATCACACTGAGCCACTCGTAGAAGCGATCCTCGCTGATCTGCCCTGTATACGACTCGAGAAAATCGAGCGCGAAGCTGTTGATGCCGGGCTTGTGGCAGAGCAGATCGCGAACCGTAATGCTCGCCGTCGCATCAGCGTCGGCGAGCTCGAATCGGGGCAGGTACCTCTTGACCGGCGCGTCGAGTTCGACCTTGCCGTCGTCAACCAGCGCCAGAACGCCCATAGTGGTGTAGGTCTTCGTGAGCGATGCGATATAGAACATCGAGTCGGGCGTTACAGGCTTGTCGTCACCGACGTCGCGCCGACCGAACCCCTCCAAGGCAATGATCGCGCCATCCTTGATGACTGCGACCGAGTACCCGGGAACTCGAAACGCCTCGGCCCCCTCTGCCCACCGCGCGGTCAGCCCCTGGAGTTCGGGAACCGCCTCAAACGGCTTCGTCGGCGTCCCCGCCATCGCGGCGCCGGTGATTGTGATGATCAAGAGTGCCGCGGGCGTGAATGGACGCGTCGTCATAGGTGGTCTCCTTTGGGCCTCCGAGGGAGGGCCACTAGGAACAGGATGTGTGATAACCAATTGTTAGAGAAGTCGCGGGCGAGATTGCAGGTGGCGGCTTAACCAGGTCGGCTCCGACGGCGAGAGCATACCTGGTGCGGTCGTGTTCTCCGGCGATTGCAAAGCCATCTGTCAGGAAGTCGTGCAGGACCCGTGCGTGCCGAGCTGTCCGTGGGATCTCGACGGTGACGGCAACGTCGGCACTGGCGATTTGATTCTACTGCACGGCTCATGGGGCGACCCCTACGGCGCATCCGACCCGCTCGCCCTCCTCGTCAACTGGGGGCCGTGTCCGTAGCTAAGCGTTGCTCACGACCTGCTGCCCACCCTCGGCGGCGATGTTGATTTGCAGCATCTGAACGCCCATCAGCTTCCGCACCCGTGCCAAGGACTCAATCGCCCTCAGGTACCGGCCTTGCACTGTAGAGAGCTTTCGCTCCCAGTAGGACGCAATCGCGAGGCTACAGCCGTCGTTCATGGTGCTTTGGTAGTGCTGCTCGGTGAGATTCATGCGGAGATAGCAGATCACCACCTGGTCGATGAGAAGTCGCTCAGTAGGCGACACCTCGGGCTCACCTAGAGATCTGCGTAGGCGTTACATCTTCTGGTGCGTGATCGCCCGGTAGGCCTCGGATGTCTGCATCTGGCGAATTACCAAAGCAATGGCAGATCCCGCCATATCGACGGCGAAACCTAACGCCCCTGGATGCTGTTGGAGCAGAGAACGGAGTCGCTCGCCCGCTCGGACCCAGGCGACGCCCTCCGCCACGTGGAGCGCGCGTTGGAACTCAAACCCCAGCAGGGGGAGGTGCACTGGCTTCTCGTCCTACTCGTGCCCTAAACTATGGGCAACGCGATGGCATTGATCGTTACCAAGCATGAGTCGAACCGGGTTCCGGGCGAGCGCCGACGGACACCATGGCTGGCGGCCGTGCTCGTCGGATTTGCCTGGAG
>JAPUKX010000012.1 GCA_027295435.1 Planctomycetota bacterium
GCGCTCGAGCCCTCAAGCAGCGGTGCACCCAGTGCCATTGGCGCGAGATTCTTCCGCCCAAGGCCCAAATCTGGTGCAATTGGAGGATGCCTGCTCCCTACAATATCGTGGTGGAGCGACAACCATGAGCATCGCCATGCCCGCCGCCGAGGACAGCCACGTCCGTGTAGAGCCGCCGGCGCTCGACCGCACGGGACGGATTCGCGCTGAAGGCCTCAGCGACACCGATCGTCACTTCGCCATCGCGTCGCATCTGTCGCCGTTCGCATGGTTCCTCGGTCTGGGTCCTCTCGCGCTGGCGGTACCGGTCGTGCTTTGGCTGGTCCGTCGCAACCAGAGTGTCTTCAACGACGACCACGGGCGCGAGATCGTTAACTTCGGCCTGACGTTCTTTCTCCTGCACCTGCTCCTTGCGGTGACAGTCGTGGGGATTGTCGTGTGGCCGGTCTTGTGGGTGGTCGCGGTGGTGAACATGATCCGCGGGGCCGTTGCAGCTGGCAACGGAGAGTACTTCCGTTATCCCATGACCATCCGATTCCTCTCGTAACCGGCCGGCGGTGTCGATGCCGAGTTGTCCCACGGCCAGCGGGGGGCTTGTACGACCTGCCCGATGGCGAGGCCGATATACTCTGCCGCTGTGCCCCTGCTCACCGCCCGCCAACTCGTGAAGTCGTATTCGGGCCGACGCGTCGTTGACCGCGTCAGCCTCGACGTGGATAGCGGGGAGATCGTCGGGCTGCTCGGTCGAAACGGCGCTGGCAAGACCACCATGTTTCGCATGATCATCGGCATGATTACCCCGGAGGCGGGGCAGGTCTTCTTCCAGGGTCAAGACGTCACCACCCTGCCAATGTATAAGCACGCCCTTGCCGGCATAGGCTACCTCAGCCAGGAGCCCAGCGTGTTCCAACGGATGACCGTAAAGGAGAATCTCCTGGCCATCCTCGAAACGCAACGCCTCAGCCGAGCCGCCCGCAAGCAGCGGGCCGAAGAGTTACTTGAGCAGTTCGACCTGCAACATAAGACCAACGAACTTGCCCGCACCTGCTCCGGGGGCGAGCGCCGGCGACTGGAGATCGCCCGCGCCCTGGTCACTCGGCCGAAGTTGATGCTGCTGGACGAACCGTTCTCGGCCGTGGACCCCCACACTGTAGAGGAGCTGCAAAGCGAGGTCCGCAAGCTCGTTGGCGAAGGAATCGCCGTCCTCCTCACCGATCACAATGTCCAGCAAACGCTTCGAATCTGCGATCGCGCCTATATCATTCACGAAGGCAAGAACCTCCGCGAAGGCGCTCCGCGCGACATCATCAACGATCCGCGCGTCCGGGAAGCCTACCTCGCCTCGACCTTCCGCGGCGACGAGTTCGATGAGCGCAACGGCGAGAAACCCGCCCGCACCGCCGCGCGATCGTAGCATGCGCGCTGGGCTCGCATATCATGGCGTTGAGGGCTTGGCTGCATGCACCGGCTGATCGAAGACAAACGCATCGAACTGAACCAGCTATGCCAGCGGTTCAAGGTCCACCGTCTCGAGCTGTTCGGCTAAGCGGTGGATGGCAGCTTCGACCCCGCTACCAGCGATCTTGATTTCCTGGTCGAGTTCCTAGAGCTTCAGTCTGGCGAACACTTCAACGCCTACTTCGGCCTGCTCGAAGCGTTACAGAGCCTGTTTGGACGACCGGTGGACCTCGTGATGACCCGTGCCATCAAGAACCCGTATTTTCTCAAGTCTGTGAACCAAACCCGAACGGTCCTCTATGCGGCTTGAATCGCTCAAACTGCTTGAAGACATTCGCCAGGCGGCAGGAATGATTCGACAATTCACTGTCGATCGGACCCTGGATGATTATTCCAGCGATGCAATGCTTCGATCCGCTGTCGAACGACGATTCGAGATCATTGGCGAAGCGTCGAACCGTCTTGCCAAATCCGATCCAGCCACCGCATCCAGGATCGGTGATTACCAGCAGATCATCGCCTTTCGCAACGTGCTGATTCATGGCTACGACATCATTGATGACCAGGTTGTCTGGGAGGCCGTGCAAGACAATCTCCCCACGCTCCAGGATAAAGTCCAAGCCCCGCTTGACCAGGCAACCGACCAGCCGTGACCGCCAGGGGCAACGATCTCGGCGTCGTCATCACCGAATGGCCCCGCCGTAATGGTGTCCGGGGCGCGCAGCCGGCGGAAGCAGCAGTTCGCCGTTGCGAGCAGAAGAAGAACTTCGCAAGCAAGCAGCGCCATGGACGATCTGCTACGCTGACCGGGCAACCTGGACGACACCATGGCTGACCGAAGGATCACGCTGGAAGTCTTTCGTTACCGCCCGGATGGCGACGGCGAGGCGACGATCCAAGACTACCGCGTGCCGTACCACGAGCACTGGGTGGTGCTCGATGCGCTCAATTGGATCAAGGACCATGCGGATGGGACGCTGTCGTTCCGCTGGAGTTGCCGGATGGGCGTCTGCGGCAGTTGCGGGATGATGGTCAACGGCGAGCCGAGGCTCACCTGCGCGGTGTTCTTGAAGGACTATTACCCTTCTCCGATCCGCGTTGAGCCGCTGATCAACTTCCCCGTGGAGCGCGACCTGGTGATCTCGATGGACGACTTCCTGGCCAAGCTCCAGGCGGTCAAGCCGTGGCTGATCCGCGACGACGAGGAGCCGCCGGAGGGCGAATACCGCCAGACGCCGAGCCAGTTGGCGCAGTACAAGCAGTTCTCGATGTGTATCAACTGCATGTTGTGCTACGCAGCGTGCCCGGAGATCGACGGGATACCGGATTTTCTCGGCCCGGCCGCGATCGCCCTGGCGCATCGCTACAACCTCGACTCCCGCGATCAAGGCCAGTCCCAGCGTCAGGAGGCGCTGGGCGGCGAAGAGGCGGTGTGGGGCTGCACCTTCGTCGGTGAATGTACGGCTGTGTGCCCCAAGAATGTCGATCCTGCCGGGGCCATTCAGCAAGCCAAGGTGGCGAGCACGAAGGATTGGTATAGACACGTGCTCTTGCCGTGGGGGAAGCGATGAGAGGCCCGCTGCGACGGCCGTTCCCGCGAGACTGGTTCGTGCGAAAGGGCGCCTACCGCCGGTTCATGGTCCGCGAGATGACCAGTGTTTTCATCGGCGGCTACATCGTGTTCCTGCTCGTGTGGCTGTACCGCATGGGCCAAGGGCCTGAACAATATCAAGCACTCGTGGAAGCCATGCGCCACCCGCTGGCGGTGGCGCTGCACATGCTGGCGCTCGCCGCCGCGATGTACCACTCGATCACCTGGTTCAACTTGACGCCGGCAGTGATGCCGCTGAGGATCGGTGAGGACCGGCTGCCCAACGTGGTGGTTGCCATCACGATGGGGTACCTGCCCTGGATGGCTGTCTCCGGCGCGATTCTCTGGGGCGTATTGAGATAGAAAAAGCCGAAAGATCGAAACTCCGAAAGCTGAAAACTGAAAGCCGAAAACCGAGAGCCGGGCACTGAAGACTGAGCAAATGAACCGTTCAAACGAAGCATTCTGGTGGTCGCTTTTCTCGGCCGGCGGGGTGATGGCGGCGCTGTTCATGCCCGCCTTCATTGTCGTCACCGGGCTCGTCGTGCCCTTTACAACGGGTGGGGACGCGGACCTCGACTACGAGCGCGCCCACCAAGTCGTGACCTGGTGGCCGGTGCGGATTGTCCTGTTTGTGGTGGTGTTCCTCTCGCTGTTCCACTGTGCTCATCGGATCCGACATATTCTGATGGACCTTGGGTTGCGGGCCGTCTCGACGGTCCTGGCTGTCTTCTGTTATAGCGGAGCGGCAGCGGGGACCGTCGCCGCACTGTTCGTGCTTGGGACACTGTAAGACATGGTTTCACCGCCGAGACGGCTTGTTGATCTCAGGAGCACATCTCATGGTCGAACTCAAGGCCATCTCCAAGCAGGCCATTCCTAGCGCTCTGGACAAGGCCCAGCGGTATCGGCTGCTCAACGATCCGCAGAATGCCGAGAGCATCTGCCGCGACGTCCTGCGGGCCGATTCGAACAATCAAGAGGCACTGGTCCTGCTGCTGCTGACCTTGACGGACCAGTTCGGCAAAGACTTGCGGGTCGCGGTCCACCATGCTCAGGAGGTGCTGCCACGCATCGAGGACAAGTATGAGCGAACGTATCACGGCGCGGTCATCTGCGAGCGATGGGCCAAGGCGCAGCTTGCGCGCGGGGCGCCGGGCTACGCGGTGTACGAATGGTTCTGCCGGGCCCTTGACGCGTATGAGCAGGCCCAAGCCGGCAGCCCTCCCGGCAACGATGATGCCATCCTCCGCTGGAATGCCTGCGCTCGCATCATGAAGCGCAACGAGCAGATCAGGTCCAAGCCGCAGGATCAGAGCATCGAAGCCGGCTTCGAAGACGAAGTGCCGTATCGCTGACCATGCAGCGCGCAAGATGTCGGTGGACGATCATGCCGCTGCGCCAAGCGAGGATCGAGATATCAATCAGCCCTTCAGACCGCAAAGTCGTTTGTGGAAGCGGTCGCTGCGACCGCGCCGGCTATGGCGATGAGCGTAGCCGCAAGGGACGCAATGACAGCGACGATCGTCGCTTGCCAGCCGGCCAACCTGCTGATCGGCCGAACCTGCCGTGCCCAAGCGGCCATAGGCGCTGCTGCCGCCAGCGCGTACGCCCAGATCGGGATTTCGCCAAAGGACAACGAATATCCGCTGTACAGCAATCCGGGAATGATCACCGCGAGCACGGTCACTGACCCGCGGGCGAGGGACGCCGAAGGCCGCCACCATGTGACGACTGTGGTGGTGCCGAGAGACGCTGCCACGCCACCGGCCAGCAGCGCCAGCTTCGCGTTTCCTGACAAGAGCAGCAACACGCTTGCGCCGGAGGCCGCAAAGCAAAGCGACAGCGGTAACGATGCGCCCTCAACGCGATTGGCATACGCATTGATGATGCTGAGCCACCCAAAGACGGCGACCGCCAACCCGGCCCGCCAGAGCCACGCATGTCCGGCCGCGGGCAAGACCACGAGCCAACCCGTGAGCCCGGCCAGGACGACCCATGCCCCAAGACGTGCGCGGGCGCCCCAACGATTCATCGCATCAAGCAGACCGATCACCATCGCGGCCACGACGAGGTACGCCAGCCAATGCCAGGCTTCTTTTGGTGGAAACGCCGGCCGGCCTTCCAGCACCGCATGGCCGAGGCAATAGGCCGCGCCCAGCCCGATCACGCCGCCCCAGGCGCCGCCGGCGATCGGCGCATCACGCCGCCACGGCCTCCACGCGACAAGCAGCAGCCCGCCGCAAACCACCGCCGGGACCGCCACGGCCAGGAGTTCAATCTTGGGAACTGCCATTGCGCAACCGCCGCACTTCGTAGCGAGTGTCCATCAGCCCAGCCCGGTGCGCAGGCGCCTTACTGGCGGATTCCCTCGATGCCCACCATCAGGGTCACCTCATCGCCGAGGCCCCCGAGCATGAACTTCATCCCGAAGTCGCTGCGCTTGATGGTGAACGTGGCTTCGAATCCGCTGCGGTATTCGCTCCTCATGCCCTTGCCCGACCCGACGTGCTTCAGATCGATTGTGACCGGCCGGGTGACGCCGTGCAGCGCCAAGTCACCGGTGACGCGAAAGGTGTCGTCGCTGACCTTCTTGACCTCTTTGCTCTTGAATGTGATTGTCGGGAACTGCTTGGCGTTGAAGAAGTCCGCGCTCTTGAGGTGGCCGTCTCTGCTTGGATTATTGGTATCGACGTCCTGGGTTCTGATGGCGATGTCGAACGAACACTCATCGGGGTTTTGGGGATTGAAGCTGAACTCGCCGTAGGGACCGTTGATCCGGCCATAGAAGTAACTCACCCCCAGGTGCTTGATCCGAAACACAACCGTCGAGTGGACGGGATCCACCTTGTAGGTTTCGGTTTCCGGCTGCGCCTCGGCGCGTGCCGACGCCATCGCCACAAGCAGGCTCAGGCCGAGCAGCGATCCGGCTGTGAGAAGTAAGAGAGTTCGAGGTTTCATCGTGTACTCCTGTTGGTTATGCGTGGTTGATGTGGGACGTGCGAGCAAGTTTACGATAAGCGAGGAGCGAGCATTTACCCCTCGAATGACGCACTGCACGAACGCGGCGCCTAGTCGTCAGACTGTTCGCCCTCTTGGACCAGTAGCGCCTCAATCGCACGTTTGAGCAGTTGATAGTCCGCATTCTCCCGCGCATGCTGCGGGTCCTCGGACGCAAAGAACACCGGCCCGGGATGCAGGAACCGAGTGACACCCCGTTCGTCCACCAGGAAGGTTACGCTGGTGGCTGCGCGCTGCCCGGACGACAGATACGCTTTGGTCAATCTCGACCAATCCGCATCGACGGCCACCGGCCCGTGGTATCCGTAGCGCTTTGCCACCGCGATGACGGCCTCGTCGCTTACCTTGCGAGGCGGCTTCGGATGATACACGCACACGATCCGCAGCCCTTTGGATGCGTACTCCCGCCGAAGCTTTTCAATGGCGGGAAGGCTGGAGCGGCAATAAGGGCAAGTATCGGTCCACCACCGGTAGAGTGTGGCCCTGACCCGCTTGGGCTCAAGCGGTTGTTCTTCGACGCCAATCCACCGGCCGAAGTTCAGTTTCGGGAACCTCTTCCCGACACGATCCTGCCCGCCGCGCTGTTGTGGCAAGGTCTCGATGTTCGCCGGGGCGGCTAGGCTCTCCTCTCGAAGCGAATCGATCATCTTGCGAGCCTCCTGGGCGGGAACATGAAAACCGTTCCGCCGGACAATGCCCTGCTTGTCGATGATGATCACCCAGGGGGTGCCGCCGGTTCGATACCGCTGCATCAATGTCGAGCGCTTCTGGGCCGAGCCGTCATGCCCGATCGGAATGTCGAGTTTGTACCGGCGTGCTGTCTCCCAGGCCCGTTGGGCCGAGTTTGCAGCAAAGCCCTCAAACGTGGTTTGCACCGCCACGAACGCCACGTCGTCCGTATCGTCATAGCTCGAGATGAGCTGCAGTAGCGTCGGGAAGCCGCGCGCATGGCAGCCCGGACACCACGACTGAAAACACAGCAGATAGACGACCTTGCCCTTGAAGTCGGCGACGTCGATCGCTTGCTTGTCCTGCGGTAGGTTGATCCATTGCGCAACGCCCCAATTCGGCGCTTTGGTGCCGGCGATCCCCATTGCTGGCTGCTGTGCAACGGCTGGGCTCTGTAGCAAAAGGGAGCCCAAAGCAGTCCAGAGCAGCGCGGAGTTCGTCATTGCCGGACCCTCTCGCGTTTTGGGCGTCATGCCCTTCCAAACACGACGTGGCCGAGATCTGTTTCCTCAAATCTACCCAATGCTAGCAGGGTCACAGGCCAGCAGCATATGCCCTCGTGGCCGCCTCCAACATCAGCACGAGCTAGAATCAACGCCATGACGGTACCTCAGATTGCCATCGTAGGTCGGCCGAACGTCGGCAAGTCGAGCTTGTTGAATCGGTTGGCACGCCAACGGGTGTCGATCGTGGCCCCTGCGGCCGGGGTGACCCGTGATCGCGTCTCGACGCTCATTGAGCTCGATGGGCCGCTGGAGGGCTCCAAGGGCACGCCCAGCAAGTTCGTCGAGCTTGTGGACACCGGCGGATACGGAGTGTACACCGCCGATGGCAAGCGATTTGACGACGTCGGCGCCGATCTGACCATCTTGAGCCCGCAGATCGAGGATCAGATCCGGGCCGCCATGGAACAAGCCGAGCTGGTTCTCCTGGTCGTTGACGCCCAGAGTGGTATCACCGGTCTGGAGCACGCGATGGCCGCCATGCTCCGTCAGCAGGGCGTTGCCGGCAAGGTCCTGCTCGTCGCCAACAAGGTTGACAGCGACAAGTGGATCGCGCACGGGCTGGAGGCGGCAGGTCTGGGGTTCGGCCAGCCGATGTGCGTCTCCGCGAGGACCGGCTACGGCACGCGTGAATTGCTGGATGCGCTCTATGAGCGAACTTCGCTGGACCCCCAACGTGAGCCCGAATCGTCGCAGGAGATGAAGATCGCCATCGTGAGCAAACGCAATGCCGGCAAGTCAACGCTTATCAATGCCCTGGCCGGGGAGCCGCGGGTCATTGTCTCGGAGATTGCCGGCACCACCCGCGACGCAATCGACGTGCGGTTCGAGATCGAAGGGCGCACCATGCTTGCCATCGACACGGCCGGCGTTCGGAAACGAAAGAGCTTCGCTGACGAGATTGAGCTGTACGCATACCACCGCATGCTCGCCGCCATTCGTCGAGCCGATGTGGTGCTGTTTCTGATCGATGCCCAACGTGATGTCTCGCAGGTGGATAAGAGGCTCTCCAAAGAGCTTCAGGATCAATTCAAGCCGACGGTGATCGTGGTCAACAAATGGGATTTGGTGGGCGAACGGGTCTCGCCTAAAGACTACCTGGCGTATCTGACGGAGCAGCTTCGCGGACTGGATTACGCGCCGATCGTATTCATCAGCGCCAAGGAGGGGCAAGGAGTCCACGACGTCGTCGCGATGGCGTTCAACCTGCATCGGCAGGCGAGCCACTTCGAACCGACCAGCCGGTTGAACGAAGCGATCAGTTTGATCCTTCAGCGGCGCGGTCCGTCATCGAAGCTTGGCACCCAGGCGAAGATTCTTTACGCGTGCCAGATCGGCTCGTGTCCGCCGACGATTGCCTTGGTCGTCAACCAGCCGAAGCTATTCCGTGGCGCGTACGAGCGATATCTCATCAACCGCCTGCGTGAGGCCCTTCCCTACAGCGAGGTGCCGATCCGACTGCTGCTTCGCAAACGGAAGCGCCTGTCGCTTGCCCAGATGAAGAACCCCAACAGGATGGAAGCGGTGCAGCTCGACCAAGGGTGATACCGCACTCGGCGTAGCGCGGCTGCGGCTTGAGTGGAAAGGTCGAGGGAGCCGTGCATGTCAGTAACCAGCCTCGGTGCGTCCACTCCTCGCCGCGGCGAGTCCGCCTCGGCGGATCTTCCTCTGGCATGATCGCCCTGGGGAGACCTTCCGGTCGCGGTTCGTCACAAACGCCCCACCTGCTCAGTCACCGCACACTGAAGGTCTTGTCGTGCGAGGGCCGCGATCACCGCGCGTCACTTGGGCTGCGTATTCCTGTTCGCGGCGATTGGGGCAGGAGGATCGCTAGACATGTCCAGCAGCTCCCTGATCAGCTCCAGGCGATTCGCGACGACCGTCATGGACTCAGGGCGGTCATCGGGGTGGATCTGCACGCAGTCGAGGATCTGCTTCGACAGGAGAGGATGGATGCTCGGGTCCTTCTCGTGCGGGGAGATTGGCGGCCTGAGCATGCTGGCATCAAGCGCCCCCGTGAAGAGGCTGTCGGTGGCCTCCTTGGGCGGAAGTGCTGTAGGGATGACCGTACCCACGAGCACCCAATACATGGTCGCGCCTAAGTTGTAGATGTCGGTCTTGGGCGTGATGGTCTGGCGGTGGGCCTGCTCCGGGGCCATGTACCCGGGCGTACCCTGGATGCGCTTCTTCACCGTGCCGATCGAACACCCCTGCCCAAGATCGATGATCTTCACCTGATTATCCTCGGTCACAAGAAGGTTGTTCGGCTTGATATCAGCGTGGACGAATCCACGGAGATGTGCGTGGGCCAGTCCGCGCGCCACTTGGTGGAAGATATCCACAGCCTGGGAGTGGTCCCGGGGCAGACGCTGGTCGAGCGTGGTGGCGTCCACCAGCTCCATCACCAGCGTCACCGCGCAAACCTTGAACCGTCTGCGGTGTTTGATCAGCCGGTGCACCGACCGAATGCTTTCGTGATCCAGCTTCGAGGCAACCAGGTATTCCTGCTGTGCCTGCTCAACAAAGCGCTGATCCCTCTCAGAGGCCTTGATGACATGCTTGAGCGCCCAGACCTGCTTGGTCTTTGGGTCCTGCACCGCATACAGATCTGATGCGGCGCCCTTGCCGATCCTTGCGAGAACGCGATAGCCTGCGATCTGTGTTACTTGCGACATGGCGGCGTCGGGTGCCTGCATCATGAGGGGATCGTGGGGCGGTCGGTTCGGTCACAGGAGCCCCATCATGGTGTATCGATATCAGGTGGCATCCCCTCGCGTTGACAGCGCACTGCGCGAGACTTGGTCGCCGTTGGGGCGGAGATGGGGGTGTGAACCCAATAGCCTAGGGGCGTACTCGTCGGGCATCAACGCAACGGGTTCAGCAGTTGCTGTTCAAGCTGGGCCGCTGGGAAGTACTCGCCTGGGCTGTCGGTGGATCCCGGCGCCACGTCGCGGTGCAATCGGACGGCGCTGGCGGGGATGTTCAACTCCCGCTGAAGCCGCCGTACGAGACTGATCAATTGGGTCATCTGGCGGTCAGTCAACGGCCGGCGATTGCCATTGCCGATGAGGCAGAGCCCGATGAAGTGCTGGTTGTGGTATTGGGCCTGGGCACCCCGTGCGTGGGCGCCCGGAAGCTGCTTGACCCAGCGTTCGCCCACATGTATGACGCCGTCGCCCATCCCGTTGCCGTTGCCGATGAGGAAGTGATATCCCATACCCTCAAAGCCGTAGGCGAGATAGAGGCGGCGCATCGATTCCGCGTCGCCCGCCGGTTCGCCGGAGTGATGGATGATGATGCCCTTCCACCGCGATCGATCCAGGGGGGCGTCGATCCGGAAGATGGGATCACGAGCCGGCGAGTCGCCGATCAGCCCCGTATGCGTCGCTGGGAAGCCCGGCCGGGCGCGATGGTCGCCCAGGGCTAGCAGGCCGGCCATGAGCGTCATCGACGCCAAGAAGCTGCTCCAGACGATCTTCGCCCGCAGTGACGGCTGAGGGAATTGGGATGAGCCTGTCCGTGACATTCCGATGCGCGCCTTGCCTGCCTCGGTTACAAACCCTATCGGGTGCGTCAAGGGCTGAACATTGGGCAAAGCGGCACTTTCGTGCGCCCGGTAGATGCGATACCCGCTATCGGACCCCGCAGCGATTAGTGCGGGGAAAGACGAGCCCGCAGCGCCGGCTGTGGCCGGCCGAAAACATCCGGCTCTTCCAGTGGGACGTACCGGCTGCGCGTCCGCTGATGCATTTCAAACTGGGTCCTTGGCGCGTTCTTGGGGAACAGCGCCCGCTGGCAACCCAGCAGGAACAGCATCGATAGCAGAGTGCCGGCCGCCGCGATCCGTCGCATGGGTCTCAGTATAGTCGCACGGGTGCAACTGTCGGACTCTCATGCCCGGCGTTTGCGTCACGTTTCATCCTCCCCACCTCATAACGGCTCCGGATGCGTTCACGGGGGCCCAAGGCGTAGGTCGATCACGCGCTGGGCAGGGTGACAAATGCCCGTTCGAGCGTCGATATACGCCACCTGAGCGATGCAGGTGGGTTCGTCGGGCACGCCGGCCAGCGTGATCGGCACGGTCAAGGTGTAGTGCGTGCCGGCAAATGAGCTGCGGTACGCTTGACGCACCTCCTGTGGACCCAGCGAGATCCGCCCGACGGTGATCGCGTCAGCGTCGGATGGCAGCACCGCCGCGTGGGCGGAGACGTGCCCCACCATCCGCACGAATCGTTCAAGCTCATCAACGGGCCTCACATATAGGATCAACATATCGGCACGCCCGTCGCCATCCTCGTCTCGGGCGTGGCTGAGCCGACCGATGGTTATCTGGGTGACGTACGGGGTGCTGGCCAGAATCTCGGGGGGTAGTAAATCAAGCGAACCACCGACCCGGCGCAGTTGGGCTCGGGCCTCAGCATTCTTGCGGGATAGCTGCCTGAGCTGATCCTTCAGCTGGAGCACCTCAGATCGCAACCGGTCGTTTTCCCTGGCCACCTTCTTGCCGCTGGCACATCCCAACAGCGAGATCGCGGCCACCGATACGATCAGCGATCGACGCAGGTGGTGGCGAGGAGGCACCAGGGCAGTGTACACCGCCTGGCTGCGGCAGCCGAATCTGCACCGGTTGTCTGCTGGGGAGTTCAGCCGGGATACGTCACTGCACCGCTTCAATCATCTCTTCGCGTGTTTGGGTCCATCGGTTTCGGGGGGGCGCTCAAGGACCCTGTCGGTCAGGCCGTAGGCGACCATCTCCTCAGCATCGAGCCACTTGTTCCGCTCGCAATCTTGGGCGATCGTCTCCAATGACTGGCCGGTGGTCTCAACGTAGATGTTGTAGATGATGTCGCGAAGCCGCAGCATTTCGCGGGCTTCGATTTCCAGATCGGTCGCCTGGCCTTCCAGGACCCCCGCCAGCAGTGGCTGGTGCATGAGATTCTTGGCGTGACCAAGGGTGTACCGCTTGTTCTTGGTGCCGGAGCACCCAACCAGGGACCCCATCGAGGCAGCCTGGCCGATGATGTAGGTCGCCACGTCGCAGGGCACGTACCGCATGGTGTCGATGACACCCAGCCCGGCCGTCACCCCGCCGCCGGGAGAGTTGATGTAGAGGTTGATGTCTGCCTTGGGATCATCGTTGGCGAGAAACAGCATCTGGGCGATGACCACGTTGGCGACTTCATCAGATATGCCTCCTCCCAAGAAAATGATGCGGTCGCTCAGCAGCCGGGAATAGATGTCGTAGGCCCGCTCACCTCGCCCGGTTTTCTCGATGACAATTGGAATGAGCGTGGACATGATCTCCTTCCAGGATGCGAAACCCAACGTCGCCGGGGCTGGTGGAACCCGGGGGCCGTGACCCGAGCTCGTTGCCTATGGATCAGCTGGGCTTCTTTTCGTCCTTGCCCTTTTTCTTTTCGGGTGTGAACACTTCATCAACGAGGCCGTATTCCTTCGCTTCCTTGGCGGTGAAATAGTGGTCGCGTTCGCCATCTTTGGCCACACGCTCCACGGTCTGGCCGGTGTGTTGGGCGATGATCTCGTTGAGGGTCTGCTTGGCCTTAATGATCTGCTCCGCCTGGATCTGGATGTCCGTGGTGTGGCCGGTCAGCCCGCCGTAGGGCTGGTGGATCATGACTTTCGCGTGGGGAAGGATGTGGCGCTTGCCCGGTGCCCCGGCGCACAGCAAAACGGCCCCGCCGGAATACGCCCGGCCGATGCAGAACGTGGCCACGTCGGAGCTGATGAATTGCATCGTGTCGTAGACAGCCAAGGTGTCGTCAAGCGATCCGCCGGGGGAGTTGATGTAGAGGTTGATGTCCTGGCCGCGTCGCTGATCCTCCAGGTACAGCATCTGCATCATCACTCGAGCTGAAGAGATATGCGAGATCTCACCGACGAGGAACACCACCCGGTTTTCGAGCAGCAGATCGTCGATGGTCATTTCCCGGGTGCGCTGATAATGGACCGCATCACGCGGATCGGGATACAAGGCATCGCCCCGGCGCGACGCGGATTCGAAGAGGTTCGAGTCGTTCATGATCCTTTGGGGCCGCTGAGAGTTGGGGACGGGTTGGGCGGCATCATATCCCGGCGGTGGATATCGGCAAGCTCCACACCCCCGGCCGTGCAACCATGGGGCTTCAGAAATCCTGCTCAAGTTCGGCCGGCGAGATCGGGCGGGGAAGCTTGGTGTCCGCGGAATCGAGATCCGTTCGGTCGGTGGGCAGGGTGATGACGATGGTGGTGCCCCGACCGACATCTGATTGCAGTTCAATGCTGCCGCCGTGCTCCTGGACGATTTTTCGGGTCACCGCCAGGCCGAGACCCGTCCCGCGCTGACCCTTTGTCGAGTGGAACGCCTCGAACACTTCTTCGTGCCGTTGGGGGGCGATACCCGGGCCGTTGTCGGAGACGGTGATCTGGGCCTCGTGCCTGTCGGGCAGGAATCGCGTGGTGATCGTGATGATGCCGGTCTTCGGCGGCGCAGCCTCCAGCGCATTGGTCAGCAGGTTCATCACCGCTTGGTGAATGGCATTGGCGTCCAGCGGGATCGGCGGCAGGTCCTCAGCGAGATCCAACAGCAATCCCACCCGTCTGTGGTCACACTGCGGCCCAATGAGCTGTGCAACCTCTTCGATCAATGGGCCAAGGGGTGTCAGTTCCGGTTCGAGTTCGCGATGCTTGGAATACGTCAGCATATTCAATGTCAGGCCGTAGATGCGATCGAGATTGCGGGCGAGGATCGGCCAGCCCTCCCGGGCAAGTTTCAGATCGCCCCGGTTCAGCGCCAGCTCCACGGCATCGGCCCCCCCTCGCAGACCCTGAAGAATGTTCTTGATCGAGTGGCTCAGCGAGGCCACAGTCTGACCGATGGCGGCGAGCCGCTCTGTCTGCATCTTCGAGCTGACCAGTTGGGTATTGGTCAAGGCCAGCCCGGCGTGCTGTCCGATCGCGTCCATCAGCCTCAGTTGTGATTCCGTGAAGGTGAACTGAACCATCGACGAATCGATGTGGATGACCCCAAAGATCCGCTGACCAGCTCGGATCGGCACGCAGATCGCCGACCGGATACCGTACTCCCGGACCGAGTCGCCCGAGCGGAACCGCGTGTCGTTCATCGCGTTGGTGGACAGAATCCCTTCACCCTGCTTCAGCGTGTGCTGGATAATGGTCTGGCTGACGGGAATTCGCCCCTCGTCGGCGGTCTTTGGCCGGGTCTTGTACCGGACCACGACCGGCTCCAGCGCACTCTGCGGATTCTCATGATCCTTCTCCAAAAGAATGAATCCGCGGTCGGGCTGAAACTCTTCAAAGATCAAGTCCATCACGCGGCTCAGCAGCCCGTCGCGGTCGATGGTGGAGCAGGTCAACGCCGTGAGCTCATAGATCACCCGCAGATGGTTGATTGCGGCCTTCACCGGATCAGGTTCGGCGAGGATCATCGAGTCTTCATTTGGATCGACCCGCCGTTCGACCGTGACATCCATGTCCGCCGGCCCCACCACGCGCACCCGATCGGATTTCTCCTCCTGGGCAGTGACGGCGAAGATGAGCAGTGTCGAGCCGCAGCGAACCTGATCACCCGGCGCGAGCTCAACGCGATCTTTGGTAATCCGCGCACCGTTGACGAACGTGCC
>JAPUKX010000120.1 GCA_027295435.1 Planctomycetota bacterium
GTTATGGCTGGATAAGACTCGGAAGCGCTGAGTTAGCGCTGAGTAAGGCCGAAATAAGCCTTGGTTAGCCGAAGGTATTGCGCGCGTAGCCCGGCCGGCGCGCGCCCCAAGGCCCGTTCGGCAACCCCGGCGCGCGCAAAACGTTCCGACCCTCGATACCCGGTCACAATCAAGGCCGCCGGAGGCGCGAAATGTTCGCCCCGAGTGCTGCGCGCGCAGCTGTGCCACCGGTTTTCAGGCCTGTGGCGTGCGCGCTGTGGCTGGCGTGACGCCGACTGCGGTGTGCGGTGCCGGAGCGTGACGCGGCTATTGGAGAAACCGGCTCGCAGTCTCACCCGTCGGGACCATACAGGAGTCCTTCTTGCCAAACCACTTGTATCGCTTCTGGGCAATCAGAGCGTACAGCCGGTTCCGCAGTGGACGGGGAATGACATACAGTACCGCCAGGATCCGCCACAGGCCGCTGAGGCGCTTTGCGATCCGCAGCACCGCATCACTTTGGGTGTAGCAGCAGTCCCCTTCAATCAGCACCATGCTTTGGGGCGGATCCGAACACAAGCCGCGCGGTTCCAGCAACCGCCGACCGGTATCGGACTGCAGCGCAGCGAACCTGAAGTGAGCCTTGGGATCGTGGCGAATGATGAACCGGACGGACCAGTTGCAAAGGTTGCATACGCCGTCGAAGAGGACGATGGGGCCGTCCGGCATTGGAGCCCTTGCCTGCCTAGGGAATGCTGATGAGGCGCCTGCACCCGTCGAGTTGTGGATCAGACGACAGGACATTTCCATTATAGCCGCGGGGGAATGCCCAGCGTTCGAGACATGATGAGCCTACCGGTGACGCGACCCGGGCGGACTCGTATGATCCGGTTGTCCGCAACGGCGGGACCGAGCCAGGGGAAGCAGCGGTGAACGCATTGTGGGTATTGCTGGGACTTGTGGTTGGTCTGGCGGGCGGGTTGCCGATCCTTCGGGTGTCGCTTCGTCGTGCTGAGCGCCGTGCCCGCGCCGCGGAGGGTCGGGCCCGTGATTCCCAGCGGCTGGCCGAGCTGGGCTCGATGACGGGGGGGCTCGCTCACGAAATCAAGAATCCCCTGTCTACGATCGGCCTGAACGCTCAGTTGCTCGCGGAAGGCATCGGCGAGGCTGACCTGCCTCCGGAGCAGCGCGATCGTCTGCTGCGAAGGCTGGATTCACTGTCTCGCGAGGCGGATCGGCTCCGTACGATCCTCACCGACTTTCTTCAATTTGCGGGGCGGGTACGGATCGACGCCCAACCTCGTGACATCGTCCGGATTGTCAGCGAGCTGCGCGACTTCTTCCATCCTCAGTGTGATCAGAGCCGCATCCTGCTGCGGACACAGCTGCCCAGCCATCCTGTAGCCGTCCATGTTGATGAGAGCCTGTTGAAGCAAGCGTTGCTGAATCTGATGATCAATGCCACCCAGGCCATGACCGACGGATCGGCCTCGGGCTCCGGTGAGGCTGCGGCGAGCGGCTGTCGCGGCGAGCTGATCATACGAGTTGAGGCTGATGATGATGAAGCACGAGTGCACGTGATCGACACGGGTCCCGGGATCGAGCCGGACCGCCTGGCAGAGGTGTTCCATCCCTATGTTTCAAGCCACCCCGGCGGGACCGGGCTTGGCCTGCCGACGGCCAGGCGTATCATCGAGGAGCACGGCGGATCGTTGACGATTCATTCCGAGGTGGGGCAGGGCAGCGACTTCGTCATCCACTTGCCGCGTGGGTCGTAGATCTCTCACTACACATGAATCGAATGTGCCCTAGTCAACGCCGAACAGACTCTCGTTCTCGAGAATTGACCGCGCCACTTCCGCCAGCGGTCGGCGGTTGTTTCGAGCTTGCTTCTGGAGCAGTCTCATGGCGTCCGGCTCGGAGATGCCCTTGCGCTTGACGATGATCCATTTCGCCTGCTCGATGAACTTGCGCTCCTCAAGCCGCCGCTGGAGTTCCTGAACCTCGCTGTGTTGGGCGGTATGGTCGCGGAACCTCGCCCAGGCGACGGCGATGCTCGCTCGCAACTGCTCCCGGCTCACAGGCTTGATCAGGTAGCCGAAAACGCCCGACTGCGCACCGGCCGAGATGTCTTTGGCCTCTGCGTGTGCCGTAACGATCACGACAGGGATGCCCATGCTCCGAAAGATCACCTCCGCGGCTTCGGCGCCGTCGCGATCCGGCAGACGAATGCCCACAAGGGCCATGTCCACGCGATCCGTTCGGCACAACTCGATCGCCTCGTCTGCGTTGGGGGCGGGCCCAATCAACGTGTGCCCCAACGCGGTGAGGTTTCTCTCCAGCTCGTCGGTGGCCGGCTCCTCGGTGTCGGCGATCAGCAACCGCGCCGGCTGGTCAGAAAGCTTGATCTTCGAAGGCGGAGCACTCTGAACAACAATGCTTTCCTGCGAAGAGTCACTCGTGGTCATGGATCGGCCGTTACTCCCCCGGCGCTATTCCAAGGATTGCCGTGGCGTCACGTCACGTCAAGAAGGGGTCTCTCTCCAAGCCCCGGCATGGATGAACACGATAGCTTCTGGCGCGTGGAGATCAATCCAAGAAATCTTCTGCTTGCAGTCGTTGCGGGGTGTACACATCCGTCACGTACGATATGTCCTTGGTAATCAGCGATTCGACCTCCATTTTGAAGCCGTTGGCAAGCATTCGCTTGATTTCCCGCTGCCAATCTTTGCGGTCCTTGAACCAAGGGTAGGCGGCGATCTGCCTGGCACGGGCGATATCGCGGTCGGTCAGGTCGATCTTCACATCGTCACTCAACTCGCAGCGTTCGTAGTCGGCTGCCCGCAGTCCGATGAACTTTGCCTCCGGCACGGCCATGCGCCGGCTCTCAAAGGCCAGGGCGATCGAACCCTGCTTGATGACACTGTAGATGTAGTGCCCCCATGGATCGCAATCCAGCAAGCAATAGATGGGCAGCCCCAGCTCCTCGTGCAATCGGTGCAGTAGGCGCCGCAGGCCGCGGGACGGTTGACCGCCGCCTTCGGTGAGGATGCAGTTGTGTTTCTCCCAGAAGCGGTCCTCGTTGAACCGGCTCCACACGGTGTTCTTCTCGACATGGAGGACGAAATCGGCGTCGCACTTGCTGAATTGAATCACCTCGGGCTCCACGATTGAGGGGATCGAGTAGCCGCCCGACCCCATCCGCCGGCAATCGATCTCGTCACCGGTATCGACGATGGTAATGGTCCCGACCATGGTGCCGGCCTTCTTGGCGAAAACATGGAGCTCTTCTCTCAGGGCGCCCAGCGCGACCTCCAGATCCTCGAGGATCGGATCGGATTCGTTCTGATCGTCAAACGTCTTCTCCTTGGTCCCGGCGATGGTGTGCAGACTCATGTAGTACATACCACGAAGACTCAGTGTCTTTTCCGCCTCGACCAACTGCTTACAGCCGTCGGCCAGCAGGAGCGTCTGCATGAATTTCCGCGACTGGCCGAGGTTGAACAGGTCCCGGCGCTGCGTGTTGCTTCCCATCTCCAGGATTCGGCGGCGCTTGTTGAACCGCATGTTGGAGATGGACCGCATGGGGATGTTCACGAACGGCTCCTTCATGGCTAGGCTGGACGTGACGACGCTGCGACCCATCGTCTCGATCTTCGCCAGCGTTTCGCGGTCGCGCTTCTTGCTGACCGCGGAGCCGCTGCTTCGTGCGACCGTCTTCCTGGTTTTGGCGATCTTCTTTTTGGCCATGTTCTGATCTGCCGGGGCGAGCCGGATCACACGTTGCCTTGAGTGCGCCGAGTGGCGCGCTTACGCCGAGGCGATGTCCTGTTCCTTGCCCGCCTGTTTGTTTTCCGCTTTGCGGGAGCGTTGCGACCGTCAAAGAGTGTCTCGCCGAATGTGTCATCCTCCTCTTCGCCGAGGCCGGCCTGCCGCTGCTGGATGATCACCACATCATCTTCGTCGGCTCGTCGCCGACCACCGGCGACGACCTTGCCGTCATCGTCAAGGATCTGGTCGGCCTCGGCCGTCCTGCGCTTGGCTTGGCTCATCAGGGCCTCGTAGGTCTTCTGTGCTTTGGCACCGGTGATCGCCTCACAACTGCGGGCGATTTCGCCGATGTAGCGCTCCAGGAGTCCGCGGCGCTGGGCCTGGCGCTGCATGCGTTTTCGTCGGCGAAGGTAGGTCCCGAGCTTGCGTCCACATTCCTGCAGCGCCAGCCTCATCTCCTTGCGGATCTCGTCGTAGTCGGCGATCGCCTCCTTGGATTCGCTGGTGAAGGGCACCCATACGCTGGCCATGTGAACCATGATGACCAGGGGCGCCTGGGGCAGTGCTGCCCTGGCTTGACTCAGTTCGTAGCCGCGCCAATTGGTTTCCAATACGGCCTTGTATGAGCAACATGATGATTGCTGATAGAGCAACGGTACACGGTTGGCAAAGCGTAACACGCGGGCCAGGTCGTCGGCGGGCAGTTGGCCGCCATAGGCCAGGGCGGCTTCGATCTGGAACGGGTTGCCCCGATACACCGCTGGGGATCGCGTCGAGGCGGCATAGAACTCCGCCTTCACCTCCTTGAGCAGACCGGCCAGCAACGCCTTGGAACCAATCGGGACCAGACACGTCGTCGGCGGAGCTGTGAGCTTGACCTCCTGGATCGCGTTGTAGATCGCTTCTGCTTCGGCGTGGCCGATCTGTTTGACCCAAGTGAGGTTGGTCAGACCAGCTTTCTTGCAGATCTCCTTCACTTTGGTTGGGCTCACTCGTGAGAAGTCGTTCTGAAGGAACGCGCCCAGCTTCTTCGATTCCGTCCGCTCAAACATCTGGATCAGCGTGCCCAGCTCGATCCCCTTCGGGTGTGGCTTGATCTCCGTGGGTTCGTCCGGGAGTTCATCAACCGTCCGCGGGAACTCGATCGTTTCGTTGTTCGGCGTTACATACGTGATCCGGGCGTGGGAATTGGCGATCGCGGTCTGTTCGAGATACTCGTCGATGGATTGACGACCTTTCTGATACTTGCCGACAAGTTCGATGGCGACCTGTGTGCCGTGGCCTTGGGGGAAAAGTTGGTCATCTTCAGGATGCTCGGTGTCGCTGACGATCTCCGGGCGGTTCCTGGTGGTGTCGATGCGCAGCAGGACCTCGTGGGCGGGCTTGCGCCTGGTAGTCTTGGAGATGATCAACACCCCCTTGCCGGTGGTCATCAGCCCGTACATCCCCGCAGCGGAGATGCCGATGCCCTGTTGGCCGCGAGACATCTTCAGCCGGTGGAACTTAGAGCCGTAGAGCAGCTTGCCGAAGATATTGTCGATCTG
>JAPUKX010000121.1 GCA_027295435.1 Planctomycetota bacterium
CGCAAGGCGCTCCGCCAGCACCCTGACGGCATGCGCCCACTCCTGGTGGTGTGCTTCAGGCGGCGCTAGCTGGGCCACCTGCCGTAGCGTCGCGAGGTTTGCTGGGCCCTGAATCAAGACACGGACGACAAAGGGGTAGACCTCGTCATCGCCCACCCGACGCAGCAATGGCTCTTTCCGGCCAGCCCAACACAACCCCTCGGCTACGGCTCGGCGCGCTGCAGGGTCCGGGGCGTCCAGCAGGCCTTCCACGCGCGCCAGATCCTGGTCCTCGCCGATCCCGGCCAGAAGTCTCGCATGGAGGGGTGTGCCCTGTTGCTCCAAAGCGGCGCGTGCGGCGCGTCGGGCTGCGGGTAGCCGCACGTCCTCAAGCAGGTCGTTGGAGATGATCGCCCAAAGCGCCTGCGCCGCCGCCTTGCCCGCCGCCGGGTCGTTGAGCCACCTCAGCGTGGCGTCGAGCCCCGCCTGCGTCGGGCGCTTGGCAAGAATCTCCAGGTAGCCGCTGGCGATCTGGTGGTCCGATTCGTTGTCGAGCGCCGCCGCTACCAGCTCGGCGGTGCCTTGATAGTTCAGGTCGTTTAGCAGCCCTGCGGCCGAGAGCCGCAGGGGCGAGACCTCGGCCGTGTCACGCAGTCGCTGGGCCAGTGTGGCCAGCACCGGCTCCGGGACACGTTCGCTGTCCCGCAGCAGCCGTTCCACGCGCCCCATGGCGAACTGCCGAACGGGCACCAGCTCGTCACTGAGCAATTCCGGCAGGCGGTCGAGCTGTTCGTTGGGGCCCAGAACCACAAACAGCTCGTGCAAGGTGTCGGCCAGTCGCCCGGCGATATCGTCGTTGGCCTGTTTGTGCAGTTGTATTTGCTGCTCGATTTCGTTGATCCGTGTGCTGAGCTGCTGCACCATGTTGCGCAGCCAGTCTCCGACGGGCTCGTCCCCGTGCTCGGCCCACCACCGCCTCCACTGCTGCACATCAGAGTCGTATGGCAGGCCGGTCAGCTGCCCAAGGCTTGCGCACGCGGCAGTGATGATTTCCCGGGGCGCGGGATGCTGCCCATCGAGCAGGGCCATGATCCGTGAGGCGCTGTCGCGGGTGCGAAAGGCCCCCAACGCGTGGATGAATCCGAGCCGCTGGACGGGCGGCACCTCGCGATCAAGCGCGCGCCGGGAGACCATGTCCAGCGCCGGCGGTCCATAGCGGGGCAGGACCATCGAGAGCTTCTCCAGCGCTTCGCCCGAAGAGTCCTGCAAGGTCGAGATTGCCGCTTCGAGCAGCCCTTGGACCGGTTGTGGCGAGGATGCCATCGCATCGATCACCGGTAGAATCACTTGCGGCTTGCCGCTTCGCAGCGATTGGTCCAGGATATCGATCGCCGCAGGCACATTCATCGCAATGAGTTCTTCGGCGGCGTGGCGGCGAGTCTCCGCCTGGATGTCGTGCGAGGGGTTCAGGACCGTCCGGCCGAAGACCTCAATCTGCCGATGCTGGCGCGAGGTGAACTCGTCATCGGGCTGGCCAACCGTCGCCGGGGCCGCTGGTTCGCGCAGGTCTGGCGGGAGCGATGGGCCGCAGCCGCCGGCCATCGTAGCGTTGATGGACACACCCCAAGCCGCCAGCGTTCGCCAGCCGGGCAACCGCCGGGTACGCTCCCGGATTGTGGACATGATCGACGGCGATATAGGCACTAGAGTACTAGGGTGTGTTCCATCCTATCGGCTACACGATGCCGAGGACCGATATGAAACCGATGATAAGCCGGAGTAACGGTCGATGAGCGATTGGTGCGACGCAGAAGAGCATGCGGATCGGGCCTTGGAGATGTATGAGCGCGGCCGGTGGGCTGAGGCTGAAGCCGAACTCCGCAAGGCTATCGCGCTCAACCCCGATCAGCCGGAATGGCACTTCAATCTCGGTCTGACGCTGGAGGTGGCGGGACGCGATGCCGACGCCCTCGCTTCATACGAGCGAGCGGTCACGATGATGTCAGGCCAGGCAGATCCACTGCTGGCGGCTGGGATCGTCGCCAATCGGCTTGGACAGTTCGAGCGAGCCATCGACTGGCTCCAGCAGGCTGTGCGGATCGACAGCCAATGTGAGCTGGCCTATGCCCACCAGATCGAGAGCAATGTCCGCCTGGGCAGGCATGAGGAAGCCGAGACCACGTTCTACCTCGCCGAGGGGGCGATGGAACATCACAGCGCCCATTGCCTGGCGGCGATCGCCCAGAGCCTGTTTCAATGCCGCCGGTACGATCGTGCCGAATGGTGCATTCGCCAAGCGCTGCGAATTGACCCGACGATCCCCCGGCTGCGCGCCCGTCTCGGCGCGGTGTACGCGGCCACCGACCGGCCGCGCAAGGCCCTGCAGCTTTATCTACGCGACCTCCGCGATGATCCGGGCAACGTCGAGACGCTGCTGGACTTCGGCGAGGCGTTGATCGATCTGGGGCGTCTGCCCGAGGCAACGGAGAAGTTCCGTCAGATCCTCGAACTCGAGCCGGCCAACGTTGATGCACACTATCGACTCGGCGAGATCGCCATGACTGGCGGCCGGTATGAACAGGCCCACCTGGAGTTCGAGCTGGTCTTCAAGCTTGATCCCCAGGACCCGCAAGTCCGTGTCGCCCTCGCCGAAGCACTCCTGCGCCGAGGACGGGTCGAGCAGGCACGCGGGTATCTGCGCGAAGTGTTGGAGCACGGTAAAGGGGGCGAGGAGGGCACCCGGGGGGCGATCGACCTCGCTCGGCAGGGGTCGCTACTGCTGGAGGCGGGGTTGCCGGGCGAGGCGGCGGGCGTGCTGGATCGCGCCGTTGCCGGTGTCGGCGAGAGCCCCCATCTGCTGCGAGAGCTTGCCCTGGCCAGGTTTCAGGCCGGTGATCGTGATGGGGGGGTCGCGGCCAGCAGACGGCTGCTTCGGCTCGATGGCCGATGTCTTGTTTCTATGCACAACCTGGCCCTGGCCGCCCTGGAGCAACGCCGACTTCGCGTTGCGGCGGGGTGGATCACCCGCGGGCTGCGCGTTGATCGCCACGATGATGGACTGCGACGCCTGCGGATGCGGCTGTGGCTCGCCTGGCTGGGTGATGTGTTGGGGCGGCTGATCGGCGGTCTCCGGCCGACCATGTCACGGCGAGGATCCTGATCGGCCCAACGAGATGCGCCGGCGGCTCGCGGCCCAGCCGGCGTTCAACCGGATCGCTTATAACGTCCCGCTGGTGTACGGGAGCAAGGCCATGAAGCGGGCACGCTTGATCGCCCTAGCGATCATCCGTTGCTCCTTCGATGAAAGGCCCGTGCGCTTTCGGGAGTAGATCTTGCCGTTGGGCGTCATCATGCGGCGCAGCTCGTCCACAGTCTTGTAATCAACATAGGGCCTGCCGCGCACCCCAATGTGCAGGTAGGAGCGGTGACGTGGTGCGCCGTAGGACAGTCGAGTCATCCAGATAACTCCCATTGCATGGACCGCTGCCCTTGCATGCGGGCATCGGCCGTAGCGGGTGTCAGCATAGCCGGTCCTCGCAGCGGATCAAGATGTTGGCCAACATACCCGAGGGGCGTCAGAATCGTTGGGCCGGGCTGCTACGATGGGCCCGGGCCGGCCGCGGGGGCCGCCGTAACCCGTCCCCGGGGGGATCAGGCCTTGTTTTTTGCCAAATGGAGCGGCTGGTAGAATCCAGCTGAGACCGGCTGCGAACCTACCAGCGAGGACCGATATTCTTCACGAGCCATTCTCCTCTCCTTCCTTGATTGCCGCCGACCGGCCCCGCCCGACGTTGCCCCCACCGTCGCACAGCCGGTCGGTGGTCCTTTTTTGATCCTTGCAGTGGCCACCCACCGCTCATCCGATATCTGATACGGTGCCGACCCGGGTCTTCCTCGTCCCGACAAGTCGGGACTCGTCAGACCCGGCTTCACCCGATGCCTTGGTGACTCGATGCCTTGGTGCGTTCCCGTATGCCTCGTCCACTGATCGGCATCACGGCTGACCTCGACGAGACGCGATACCTCGCGCCCACGAGCTGCGCCGCAATGGTCAGCGAGGCGGGGGGGGCGGCTGTTGTGCTGCCGTGCCTAAGTCGCTGTGTCGAGGTGTACGTCCGGCGATGCGATGGCATTATTCTTTCCGGCGGCGACGATCCAATCATGGAGCATTGGGGCGTGCCGACCCACCCCAAGGCGCACAAGGTCGATCCCCTTCGCCAAGTGTTCGAGCTGGCCGTGCTGGAGGCGCTGGATGCGCGCCGCGAAACGCCCGTGCTGGGGATTTGCCTGGGCATGCAGTTGATGGGGTTGCATCGCGGCGGAGCACTCGATCAATACCTGCCCGATTCACTGCCTACCGCCGGCCGGCATTGGCCCAAGACCACCCATTCGGTCACCGGCGAACTCGGCGAGGGCCTGGTGCATAGCCACCATCGTCAGGCGCTGGCCGACG
Source organism: Planctomycetota bacterium (assembly GCA_027295435.1). Taxonomy (GTDB): domain Bacteria; phylum Planctomycetota; class Phycisphaerae; order Phycisphaerales; family SM1A02; genus JADFFQ01. The sequence goes on from JAPUKX010000121.1 coordinate 4,433, forward strand.
CCGGCTCGATGCGCATCGTTGCCACCGCCGCCGACGGCGTGATCGAAGCGATCCGGGATGACAGCCGGCCGTTCTACCTCGGCGTGCAATGGCACCCGGAGCGCACGGAGAATGACCGGCTGGGGAGCGGGCTGATTCGGCAACTGGTTGAATCATCGTCTTCGCCGGCGGGGATGTTCGCGGCGGCCAAGCCCGCCCGCTAATCGACCGCTTCTTCGCCACCGCCTCGTGCGTCGCGCCTCAATGCCTTCTCTTTCATTTCACCGTGGGCAGCCAGGCCGCGACGAGGTCGATCGCGCCCTGGAGGTCCTTCTTATCAATGGATTCGGTGACGGTGTGGATGTAGCGGGTACCGCAGACGATGGCGGCGGTGCGGGCTCCGGAGCCGGCTCGCTGGATGGCCGCGCCATCCTGACCGCCGCGCGGCAGAATGCAGCGCTGATAGGGAATCCTCTTGGTCCGGGCCACTTTGCACAGATCGTTGACCAGCTCGTGGTCGGCGATCATGGATGAATCCTGGACCATAATCGCCACGCCTCGACCGTGTGCGCTCACCCACTCGGTTTCCCCTATGCCGGGCGTATCGCAGGCCAGGGTGGTATCCAGCCCAATGCCGATGTCGGCTCCGACGGAGTTCGCGGCGGTCGTCGCGCCTCGCAGGCC